>CALXXH010000092.1 GCA_944392635.1 uncultured Clostridia bacterium
GGTTAGATATTTAATAAAAATTAAATTCTACCAAAACCTAAACCTGTATATTTATCAATACTTTTAAGAATTACTATCAAAAAAATCCATTTAGATTTTGAGTCTGCCCCGTCTACCAATTCCAGCACACCGGCATTTACATACATAAAAAAGATATGTACTTTAATATATTAGCACATATCTTTTTAATTGTCTAGATTTTTTAACTATTTTTCTAAAACTAATTTTTTTCTACTTTAGTCTATTTTTACACAATATAAAGGATTTCATTATTTGGAAAATATTTTTTCATATTCTCTAAAAAGAATTTTTTACCTTCTTCCCTTATATTCTCTTTATACCAATATTTTCCCCTGCCTCTACCTGTCATTTTATCTTTTTCATATAAGTTAATTGCATTTGGAAAGGCTTCTTCATTTATTTTTGTATGAACATAGCTATATGTCATAAATATAATTTCAAAAAATACTGATTTTTTAACTTTATCAGTTAGTTTTTCACTTAATATTTGTATTAATTCTAAATATAACTTTTCCCAATTATCCACAAATATTACAGGTGCAATTAATATTCCAATTTCATAACCTGCTTCTTTTAGTTTATTTATTGCTTCAATTCTTCCATTTAATCTTGAAGTTCCAAATTCTACTCTATTTATTATCTCCTCTGGATTAACACTTACTCTAACTATTACTTTTCCTTTATGATTAAGTGGTAAAATAGGGTCTACCATATCAAACTTTGTTGGAAAAGTTAGCCTTCCATTTTCATTATCCTTAAAATTTTCTATTGTCCATACTAAATTATTTGTAATTGTATTTTCTAAAATCAAATCACTATTACTTCCTATTTCAAAAACTGATTTTTTTCCTTTTTCCTCGAAATCCTTTTTGGCAACTTTAAAAATTTTTTCTAACATTTGCTCTCTATTTACAAATAACCTAAGATATGCACATTTATTATAATTACAAACTAGATAACAATATAAACATGAAGCCGTACATCCAGAAGATGTATATGGTACAAGATAATCTGAAACTTTATGATTCTCTATAAATTTATGTGTTTTTCTTGTTCCTATTATTAAATTCCTTTTCATATTTGCAAATTCTTTATTTTGCTTAGTTCTCATTTCTTCTATATTATTATGATTATCTATTTCTATTTTTAGAACATCTTCATATTTTTCAAACAGTTCTTTACCTAATTGATAATTTAATATATCTTTCTCAAAATAAATAGCTTTTGGTTTAAACATTTTCCATCTCCTTAATTTTAAGATATTATTATTTTAACCAAAAACTATTTTTTCTATTTAGATATTTATTTTATTTTTTCATAAACTACATAGTCATAATCTAAAGTATTTTTATCATCTTTTGGACCTTTTTTCCTGCTAACTTCCTTCCACACTTCTTCATTTATTCTTGGAAAGAATGTATCACCTTCAAAGTCCTTATCTATTTCAGTTACATACATTTTTGTTACATAAGGCATAAGCAAATTATATATCATTGCACCACCTATAACAAAGTTTTCTTCTTTACTTTCTATGTATTCTTGTATTTCAAACATTGAATGAACAACTTGTACATTTTCATCATCTATTTTAAAATCTGGGTTTTGAGTAAATACTATATGTTTTCTATTTGGTAATACTCTTCCTAGTGATTCAAATGTTTTTCTTCCCATTATTATATTATGACCTGTTGTTAATTCTTTAAATCTTTTTAAATCATCTGGCAAATGCCATAATAACTTATTATCTTTTCCTATTATATTATTTTTTGCTTTTGCTACTATTATACTTAACATTTCTCTACTCCTTATTCTGCTACAGGTATTTTTCCTAATTTCATTTCTTTATTATAATCATATCCTTGAATTTCAAAATCTTCTACCTTGAAATCATAGAAATTCTTTGTTGGATTATGTATTACTAATTTTGGATGTACATCCATAGCTTGTCCATTTATCAATTTTTCAACTAATGGTATATGTCTGTCATAAATATGACAATCACCTATATTATGTGTCAAAGTTCCAACCTCTAATCCTGAAACTTGTGCAAACATACATAATAATGCTGCATATTGCATTGTATTCCATCCATTAGCAGCTAACATATCTTGTGAACGTTGATTTAATATCAAATGTAATTTTCCTTTTTTAACCAACCATTGTGTTGAATATGCACATGGTTCCAAATTCATATCTTTTAAATCTTCATGTACAAATATATTTGTAAGTATTCTTCTACTTGCTGGATCATTTTTTAATAGATATAAAACAAAATCCACTTGGTCCATTTCTTTTATTCCATCTTTTGTTTTAAATTCATATTTTTTAGCCATTTGGTATCCATATGCTTTTCCTATTGTTCCATCTTCACCTGCCCATTGATCCCATATATGTGAATTTAAATCACTTATTTTATTAGATTTCTTTTGCCAAATCCACAATATTTCATCAATCGCTCTTTTAACTGTATTTGTATTGTTTCTTAATGTTATCATTGGAAATTCTTTTCCTACATCATATTTATTTGTAACACCAACTATTGAGATATAATTTGCCTCTGTTCCATCTTCCCATCTTGTTCTAACTCCTGTTCCTTCTGATGAATAACCATTTTTAATTATTTCTTTACAAGTTTCAATAAAATTTTTATCTGCTTCTGTCATAAAAACCTCCATATATATTTTTTTACAATATATAATATTTTTATATAAAATACAAGTAAATAAACTATTTTTTATTATTCTATTTGTTTTGATATTTTATAATCTTACTTAATAAAGCATCTTGCAATGTTTTAGAAAAATTTAATCCTATTTTTTCTGCTCTATGATTTAACCATGTTGGTATTGTTAAAGTCTTTTTAACTGATTTTCTACTACCATACTTTTCCGTATATTTATCTATATCTAATAATAACAGACTTACAAATTCATTTTTATTTTCCAACTTTATATCTTCAATTTTTGAAGCACTTGGTAAATCTTCTTCATTTTCTACTGCAGTTAGTATCCATCCTAAAGCCGCATCTTGTGCCATTTCAATTGCTTCTTCTAATGTATCTGCCTGTGTTATACAACCTTTTAAATCTGGTACTTCTACACTATACCCACCTTCTTTTTCCTCACAAAAACGTGCTGGATAAACCAATTTCATTTTCACTACCTCCATTCAATTTAAGTTTTACTATTTAATTTTAATATCAGCTTGTTTTAATATAGAATATAAAGTTCCCTTTTTTATATCTTTACAATGTCTTGGTATTGTTATTTTTCCCTTTTTTGTTTCATGCTTATATTGATAATGAGAACCAACAGTATCATATAAATACCAACCATCTTTTTTAAGAATTTTTTCTAATTGTCTAAAAGTCAATTTATCACTTCCTTTTTATTTTACTACGTATAATACGTATTGTCAATGTTTTTTTGATTTTTTTGAAGATTTTCAAACGAAATAAAAATTTGAAAAAATGTTAAAAATAAATTAGTTGAATTATATCACTATTCGTAACATAATTCAACTAAAATCGTTCGACAAAATTCGACCTAATACTCCCACTTTGGTACATATTCTTCTTCATGCTCTCCTAATTCTTGAATAAATCCATTTTCTATTCCTAATTCTTCAACATAACTCTCTATTTCTTCCCACTCATCATTTGTTAATTTTCTACTTAATTCATCTATTTCTTTCGCCTTATATGTAGGGAAATATTGTGCCATAATACTAACATATATATCATCATTCATATTCTCTTTAATCCATTTTAAAACCTTTTTACTATTTTCAATATAGTTTGGCAATACTAAATGCCTTATTATCATTCCTCTTTTCATTATTCCATTTTCATCAAATACTGAAGTTCCAACTTGTCTTTGCATCTCTTTTAGAGAATTTGTTGTTACTTCAAAATAATTATCCACTTTTGAATACCTTTTTGCTATATCATTGTAATAATATTTAAAATCTGGCAAATATATATCAATATATCCTTCTAACATTTTCAAAGTTTCAATCTTTTCATAACCATTTGTATTATATACAATAGGTATTTCTAGCCCTTTACCTTTTGCAATTTTTATTGCTTCAATTATTTGTGGCACATAACTAGTTGGTGTAACTAAATTAATATTTTCTACATCATTTTCTTGTTGTTTTAAAAATATATCTGCTAATTCTTCTATCTCTATTTCTTTTCCTTTACTTTCTTGACTTATTTCATAATTTTGGCAAAAAACACAATTTAAATTACAATTAGAAAAAAAGACTGTCCCTGAGCCTTTTTCTCCACTTATACATGGTTCTTCAAAATTATGTGTTGAATACAAAGCAATCTTTACTTTATCTTTTGACTTACATCTTCCAATCTGTCCTTCATTTCTATTTATATTACATTCATGTGGACATACTTTACACTTTGTTAGATACTTTTTGTACATATAAATTGTCTCCTTCTTGCTTCAATGTAACTATTTTTCTTGTAAATCTATCAATATTATTTTTAACAATATCTTGAGTAGTACTTTCTTGACTTGCTTCTATTCTCCCTATTTCTTCATTGTTTAAATTTCTAATTATTATTTGATAACTTCGTTCATTTATAGATTCTTCAGTTTCAATATTTCCTTGTTCTGTTATATTTTCTTGAACATCTGCATTTTCAACACTTTCTTGTGAATAGTCTTCTAAATATTCCACAATCTCCACTTCATAACCATCTTCTGTTTTGTTTATTTCATTTAATAAAAAGCAATCCTCCTCTTGATCTAATCCCATATCTGTTGCATAGTATTTATCTGTTGTAGCATCATATGTAAAACTTTCTGTTCCTTCTCTTGGAAATTCTTTTGTGAAATCAGGTCCAAATAGCTCTCTTGCTTTATTTTGTATTTCATCATATGTTAATTCATAATTTTCTAAATTTTTCTTTACAACTTCCCATGTCCATATATCATTTACTTCATTTATATTTTCAAATGTTGGCAAAGCTTCACTTGTTACTTCTTTCCACATATATATCTTTGTAATATATGTTTCTATTTTCTCAACATCTTGTATATTTACCTGGTTATTAGATTTTATAGCTGTATTTCTATACACAACCATTCCTATTAAAATTAGTAGTAAAATAATTATGATAATAACCAGTTTTTTCATTCTTTACCTTGTATAATATAATAAAGTTTAAAATTTAATATATTATACTTACCTTTCTCCATTAATTATTTTATTTTTA
>CALXXH010000093.1 GCA_944392635.1 uncultured Clostridia bacterium
CTAATCCCTGCGTTTTTCTAAATGATTATTAATTCTTTTATTTTTTCGTATTTTGCATCTCCTATTCCACTTACTTCTTTTATTTCTTCTATGCTTTTAAATTTTCCATTTTCTTTTCTGTAGTCTATGATCTTAGCTGCAGTTGATGGACCTATTCCAGGTAAGGTGTCTAGTTCTCCTTGAGTTGCTGTGTTTATATTTATTTTTCCTTGTGTTTTGGTATTTGATGTAATATTGGTTGTTTCTGTAGCTATTTGTGAACTCGCATTGTCTTCTACATTAATATTCTCATTATTTGCTTGCGTTTCTTCTATTGTTGGTATATGTACTTTCATTCCATCTTCTAAAATTGTTGCTAAGTTTATATTTTTTATATCTGCATTTTCTTTTGCTCCTCCTGCTTTTTCTATTGCATCTGCTATTCTTGCTCCTTCTTGTAATTCTACTATTCCTTCTTTATTAACTGCTCCTGTTATATGTACAACTATTTTTTCTTCTTCTTTTGATTCTTCTTGTGTTTCATTATTTGTTATTTCTAAATTTTCATTATTTATTTCTTCTGTATTATTTTTTGTGTAAAGGTAATAATATGTAATTAAGGCTATAACTAGTATTATAATTAATATTATCTTTTTTTGTTTTTGATTTAAATTTTTCATGGTTAGACCTCCTATTTTGATTTTATTGATAATATATTATCAATTTATATTAAAATATTTATTTTATATTAATTTTCAAAAACAAATTGAAATTTTCGACATAATACGATATATTATTATAAGTAATTTTAGAAAGGGTTGAGTTTGAAATTGAATAATAAATTGAAAAAATTTTTTCTTATTATTTTTTTATTAATGATATTTCTATTTTGTAATATATATTTTTTAGGTGTTTATGCAAGTGATGAGCCTTCTGTTTCAGCAGGGGCTGCTATTTTGATGGATAATAGGACTAATAAGGTGTTGTTTTCAAAAAATGCTGATGAAAGAATGTACCCCGCAAGTACTACTAAGATTTTGACTGCTATACTTGCTATTGAAAATGGTAATTTGAATGATGTTGTTACTGCAAGTCATGATGCTGTTACTTCTATTCCTGAAGGATATTCAATTGCAGATATTCAAGTTGGCGAGCAATTAACTGTTGAGCAATTGATTGAGGTTCTTTTAGTACATTCTGCAAATGATGCTGCAAATGTGTTAGCAGAATATGTTGGTGGTTCTATTGATAGTTTTGTTTCTATGATGAATACTAAATTGAATGAATTAGGTTTAGATGGTTCTCATTTTACTAATGCATATGGCTTACATGAAGAAAATCATTATACAACTGCTACTGATTTAGCAAAATTAATGCAATATTGTATTAAAAATAACGATTTTAGAAGATATGCTGGTATGGCTTCTTGTGCTATTCCTGCTACTAATATGCATGATAGCCGTTTGTACACTTCTACTAATTTCTTAGTTATTCCTGAAAGTGAATATTATGCACCATATATTACTGTTGGAAAGACTGGTTTTACTTCTCAAGCAGGTGATTGTTTGGTTACAGTGGGATATAATAATGATTTAGAATTAATTTGTGTAGTTTTAGGTTGTCCTACTTCAAGAGATAGGTTTAATGATATTAAATCTATATATAACTATGGATATGAGAATTTTTCTCTTAAAGATATTGTGAATGAAAATGATGTTGTAACTCAAGTAGAGGTAAAAAATGCTACTAAAGATACAAAACAATTAGATGTTTTGTCAAGTGAAACTATTCCAGCTTTAGTAAATAATACAGAGGATATCGAAAATATTGAACCTAGTATTAGTTTGAATAGTGAAATTAATGCACCAATTATGCAAGGAGATAGACTTGGCACTGTTACATATACTGTTAATGGTGTTGAATATACCACTGATTTAATTGCATCACATGATGTTGAGGCTCTTAATATTCCTATTTATTTAATTATTGTTTTTGGAATTTTTGTTATTTTGTTTATTATTTATATGATTTTTTATCATGTACCGAAAAAATATAGAATTAAAAGATTAAAATAATAATTTATTTAATTTTTAGAATGTTATTTTGATATTTTATAGAGATTGTAATTGAAAAACTGTTTTTTACTTTATTTTAAAAACAGTTTTTCAATTTTATTTTTATTCATAATCTTTTCCTAGTATTATTGTTACATCTGCTTTGCTTGAACTTGATTGTGAATTAGATATTGTTCCTGTTCCAAGTACCATTTGGATATTTTCTAGTAATGTATCTGCTACATCTTTTTTGTCTATTATTGTAGTTTTTGAAGTTGCGTTTGTAGTTCCTGTTCTATATACTTCATATCCTGCTCCTTCTAATTCATCAACTACTTCTTGTAATTTTTTACTATTTCCACTTCCATTTAATACTTCTAATTTTATATCTGCTTTGCTTACTGTTGTTCTAGTACTACTTGTTGAATTTGTGCTATTTGTAGTATTTTCTGTTCCTTCTCCAGTTGTTGTTTGGTCTAAATCTCTATCATAGAACAACTCTTGTATTAGTGTTTCTGTTTCTTCTTCATCAGCAACAAATATGCTTACTCCATTTGTTTGATTCCATGGTGGTGTGGTTCCTGGAAGTGTTGCTGTTAATAGGTTTTCTGTGTTAAATTCTACGGCATATGGTATATAGTCTTTTGCAACATTGAAGTCAACATTTGTTATTACATTTTCTTGTGCTACTTCTAATATTTGTCCTAATTTAAATATGTTTTCTACTTTTGCTGTTTGTTTTATTACTTCCATTATGAATTCTCTTTGTGTTCTCATTCTTCCTAAGTCGTTATTTCCATATTCTTCTGGATATGTTGTTCCATCATTATTATGTCTAAAACGAACTAATTGTTCTGCTTTGTCCCCATCTAGTTCTTGAACTCCTGCTTCTAGATGAATATGCAAGTCTTGTGATGGATCATCATAATCCATATCTATTGGGACATTGAATGTTACTCCTCCAATTGCATCTACTAGTTTTATAAATCCTTCTGTTTTTACTATTATATAGTATTGCAAGTTTAATCCTGTTAATTCATTCACTTCATCTAATACATCTTGTGGGTCTTCATTTCTACTATATATTGAATTTATTTTTTCATATGCTGTTGCTTTTTTAGGATTTCTACCTGTATACGTATCTCTTGGTATTGAAAGAAGTGTTGCTTTTTGCGTATTAGGGTTATATGACGCTACCATTATTGTATCTGTTAGTAATGCTCCTTGTTCATCTGTACTTATTCCTAGTACCAAGCATTTAAATTCTCCTAAATTTTTCTTTGTTTCCTCATCATGTCCTACTACTGTCGCAAGCATTCCTGACAAGCCCCAACCATTTTGATATACTCTATATGCAAATACTCCTCCTGCTATTAGTAATATTAAAAATAATACTAATAGGACTTTTTTCCATCTTTTCATTTTTTTCTTTTGTTTTGTTTTTGTATTTTTCATATTTTTTGTATTCTTATTATTTTTTACATTCCCTTTATTTTTCGCTGTATTTGTTCTTTTGTTAGATTTTTTATTTTCCAAAACTACTCAACTCCTAAAATTTCATGATATTAGTATAGCAAAATTCATTATAAAAGGCAAGAAATAAAGACAAATTTATCTAAAAATGTCTTTATTTGTGTCGAATTTTATTCGAAAAATATATTAAAAATGTTATTTTCATACATTATTTTTGTTAGTGAGCTTTCATTAATTGTTTGTGTTGCTATGTTTTTAGGGTTTAGTTCTCCTACAAAGTTTATTATTAATAGAATTGCATATATTATTACTATTGCTCTAAGAAGCCCATATATAGCTCCTCCTACTTCATTTGCTTGTTTTATAATTGGTAGTTTTGCAACTAAGTTTGCTAGTGCTGATACAAATATTAATGCAATTCTTACTATTATGAATAGGATTATAATTGTTCCACCATATACTACATTAATCGCTAACTCTCTTGCTGATTGTTCTAACATTCCTTGTTTTGCACTTTCTATTAAGTCACTTGTTAATTCGTTTGTTTCATCTTTTTGTATCATTTCTGTTACTTTGTTATATATTGTATCTTCTATACTTTCATCAACACTTGTTGTGTTTATAATAAGGTTTGCAATTGGTCTATATAGTATAAATGTAATTAAAATTGCAATTATAAATGCACAAAGTTTTATTGCAAGTGATGCTAATCCTTTTTTATATCCTAGAAATATTGATAATGCTATTAATGCAACTAAAAGAATATCTAAAAATATACCCATCTTTCTTTCTCTCCTTTATAAGTTAACGATTTCTATTTTATCTCTATATATTATTCCTGCCATATTGTCTGACATTACTATTTTTGTTATTTCTTGATTTGCTACATATCTTTTTATTAGCCATCCATCTGTGCTTATGAATTCTACTTCTGTTCCTAGGTTTAATGCTATTTTGTTTCCATATGTTATTATTTCTTTTGTTACACTTTCTGCTGTGAATGTTTTTGTTTGCTTGTTATCTACATTTACTATATTTACTTGTGAATTTGCTGTAAATAGCCCTGATGATTGTTCTTCTACAGAAACTATATTATTTGTTAATTCTACTGATTGGAATATTACTTTTTTGTCTTTATTGTCTATTAAATTTGTTTCTTGGTCTTCTTCTATTATTGTGATTTTATCTGTATACATACATATTAATTTATTCTTATCTTGATATTGTATATTTGTTATTAATTTATCATTTTCTCCCTCATATGTTTTTTCCACTGAATTTGTTGGGTCTGTTCTTGCTTTTTCTATTGATATTACTTTTATACTTGATTTTATTATTGTTCCTGATGTGTCAATTTCTGCAATTGCTAAATATTTGTTATCATTTGATATTGTAACATCTGTTGCTCTTGTTGATGATAAATATGTTTTAAATAATTCTTTTCCTTCTGGTGAATATACGGCTACAACTGTTTTGTAGCTTGTTCCTGTAATTGTTACTGCAACATATCCGTTTTTGTTTACATTGATTTGTTCAATATTTCCTTCTACTTCTGCTTCCCATTTTGTTTCTTTGTCTTCTATTAAATAAAATTTTTGTCCTTGATTTTCTGCAATTGCTAAAAATCTATTTGCAGAGTTGAATAATGGATTTGATATTTGGATTTCTAGTTCTGCTTCTGTACTTCC
>CALXXH010000094.1 GCA_944392635.1 uncultured Clostridia bacterium
TAACTAGAATGGCAGCTGGAGATCATAGAAAAGTAAAAATTACACCAAATGACTTAGTAATAATATCAGCAACACCAATACCAGGAAATGAAAAATTTGTATCAAAAGTAATAGATGATTTAATGCAAATAGGAGCAGAAGTAGTGTATAGTACCCTAGAAGCAATACATGTTTCAGGACATGCATGCCAAGAAGAACAAAAATTAATACTTGCACTTGCAAAACCAAAATATTTTATACCTATACATGGAGAATATAGACAATTAAGAGCACATAGTGAAACTGCTCAAAGTATGGGAATTGACAAAGATAATATTATAATGATGTCAAATGGTAGAATACTTGAAATAAATGAAGAAGGAGCAGAATTGACAGGTTCTGTAACAAGTGGTAGAGTTTTAGTTGACGGACTTGGAGTTGGAGATGTTGGAAGTGTAGTATTAAGAGATAGACAGCATCTATCACAAGATGGATTAATAGTAATTGTCTTAACAATGGATTCATCAACAGGAGAGGTAGTAGCAGGCCCAGATGTAATTTCAAGAGGGTTTGTATATGTTAAAGAATCAGAGAATCTAATGGATGATGTAAAATCAGTAGTAAGACATGAAATTAAAAAATGTGAGGAAAGAGGAATCCGTGATTGGGCAACAATTAAATCAGCAGCAAGAGAAAACTTAAGAGATTATATCTTCATGAAAACCAAAAGAAACCCAATGATAATACCAATTATTATGGAAGTATAATAAAAATAACAGGAGCAAACTCTGTTTTTAGAATTGCTCCTGTTATTTGGTGGCTAATGTAAGGTAATATCACAAAAAAGGCAAATAAAATTTTATAAAGTATAAAAAATAGAATACATTTATATTGAGCATAAAACTACTTGAAAAAAGCCACAAAAATTGATATAATACACACTATATAAAAAGTAATAAAATAATTTCATTTATAGAGATAGGAGAGAGAAAAATGGATTATAAAGATTTAGCAAATTTAATATTTCCAGAAGCAAAAGATATATCATATTATGAAGAAAAATATCCAGAAAGAAATTTAAAAGAAGGAGCAATAGTAACAAGATTTGCACCAAGTCCAACAGGTTTTGTTCATATAGGAGGACTATATCAATCAGTTATTGCAAAAAAATTAGCAAATCAAACAGGAGGAGTATTTTTCTTAAGAATTGAAGATACAGACCAAAAAAGAGAAGTAGAAAATGGTGTAACAGGAATAGTTAATGCATTAAAAGATTTTGCAATGGAACCAGATGAAGGGATGACTAGTGAAACAGAAAGCAAAGGAAATTATGGACCATATAAACAAAGCCAAAGAAAAGAAATTTATCAAGCTTATGCAAAATATCTATTAGAACAAGGAAAAGCATATCCATGTTTTTGTACACCTGAAGAAGGAGAAGAAATAAGGAAAAAACAAGAAGCAGCAAAGATAAGACCTGGATATTATGGAGTATGGGCAAAATGCAGAAATGTAACAGTAGAAGAAGCAATTGAAAAAATAAAAAATGGAGAAAAATATATTATTCGTTTCAAATCACCAGGGCGTGAAGATAGAAAAATAAAACACCATGATACAATAAAGGGAAATGTTGACTTCCCAGAAAATGACCAAGATATTGTCATTATAAAAGCAGATGGATTACCAACATATCATTTTGCACATGCAGTAGATGACCATTTGATGAGAACAACACATGTAATAAGAGGAGATGAATGGTTATCATCAGTACCATTACATTTACAATTATTCCATGAACTTGGATTTAAAGCTCCAAAATATGCACATATTGCACCAATTATGAAAAATGATAATGGAAATAAAAGAAAGTTAAGTAAAAGAAAAGACCCAGAAGCAGCAGTAAGTTACTATGAAGAACAAGGAATACCAGAAGAAGCAGTTGAGGAATATTTGCTAAACATTGCAAATTCGAATTTTGAAAACTGGAGAAGAGCAAATAAAGATAAATCAATAGATGAATTTGAATTACAATTAAATAAAATGAGTGTAAGTGGAGCTTTATTTGATATGGTGAAATTACTTGATATAGGAAAAACAGTAATATCAAGATATACAGCCCAAAAAGTATATGATGAAGCTAAAAAATGGGCAGAAAAACATGATGAAGAATTAGACAAAATATTAGAAGATAAAGAATATGCACTAAAAGTATTTGGAATAGAAAGAGGAAATAAAAAACCAAGAAAAGATATAGCAAAATGGGCTGATGTAAAAGAAAATATAGAATATATGTATGATGATTTATTCTATAGCAAAGAAAGAGAATATCCATATCAAGTTATAAATAACAAAGAAAAAATCAAAAAAATATTAGAACTATATATTGAAAAATATTATGATGATAATGATGATAAAGATACATGGTTTAATAAAATAAAAGATCTTGCAGGAGAAATGGGATATGCTAAAGAAGTAAAAGAATTCAAAGAAAATCCAGGAAAATATGAAGCACATGTAGGAGATGTAAGTACAGTATTAAGAGTAGCATTAACAGCAAGAACAAACACTCCAGATATGTATGAAATAATGAAGATACTTGGGAAAGAAAGAATTAAAGAAAGATTTGAAAAAGGGCTGATTGAAAATTAGAGCCTTAAGAAGGGAAAAATAAAGATGGATTATAAAGTAGGAGATATAGTAAGAACTAAAAAGAAACATCCTTGTGGAAGTAAATTATGGGAGATTACAAGAGTAGGAGTAGATTTTAAGCTTAAGTGTCAAGGCTGTGGACATGTAGTTGTTTTAGAAAGACCAAAAGCATTAAAAGCTATTACTAAATTGGAAAAAAGACCTGACCAAAAAGAAAATCAAGAAAACTAAATAAAAGAACTATATATTTAGTATGAAACTAGATATATGGTTCTTTTGTTAAAGTTATTTTTAAAATTTTATTCATCTAAAATATATGAATCGATGAAATTCCAAACAGCGTCTTTATAAATTTTTCTTTCTGCAGAAAAAGGTAATGTTGGAATATCTCCAATTGGATTTAATTGTTTTTGTAAGTCTTTAACAACTCCATCAACTTTAGTAACAGCAATTTTATCTGCTTTATTTGCTAAAATTAAACAAGGAAATCCAGATGATATAATATAATTGTACATTAATCTGTCATTTTCAGTTGGATCATGCCTAATATCTATTAAAAATATAATAAGACAAATTTCATTTCTAGTTGACAAATATTCTTCAATAAAATGTCCAACTTGTACTTGTTCTTTTTTAGACATCTTACTATAGCCATAACCAGGTAAATCAACAAAATAGAAAGAATCATCAATATTATAAAAATTAATTTGACGAGTTTTGCCAGGTTCACTACTAGTTCTTGCAAGTTTTTTTCTATTAATCATTGTGTTTATAAAACTAGATTTTCCAACATTAGATTTTCCAACTAAAACAATTTCAGGTAATCCATTTTTGGGATATTGTTTTGGTCCAACTGCTGATATTTCAAATTTTGGGTTTTTTACTATCATAATAAAATCACATACCTCTCTATAAATTAAAAATGAATGTCGCAATAGAAACGCTCCTATTGCGACATGTGTTTACTTTTTAGGAACTATTTTTTCAAGTCCACCCATATATGGTCTTAAAACTTCTGGAACAATTACACTACCATCAGGTTGATAGTTGTTTTCCATAATTGCAATAAGCATTCTAGGTGGGGCAACAACAGTGTTATTTAAAGTATGAGCAAAATAGTTACCATTTTCACCTTTAATTCTAATACCTAATCTTCTTGCTTGAGCATCAGTTAAGTTAGAACAACTTCCAACTTCAAAATATTTCTTTTGTCTAGGTGACCATGCTTCAACATCACAAGATTTTGCTTTTAAATCAGCTAAATCACCTGAACAACATTCCAAAGTTCTAACTGGAATTCCCATACTTCTAAAGAATTCAACTGTATATGACCACATCTTATCATACCAATTCCAACTATCTTCTGGTTCACAAACAACAATCATTTCTTGCTTTTCAAATTGGTGAATTCTATAAACTCCTCTTTCTTCAATACCATGAGCACCTTTTTCTTTTCTAAAACAAGGAGAATAAGAAGTCATTGTATAAGGCATATCTTCTTTTTTCAAAATTTGGTCTTTAAACTTACCAATCATTGAATGTTCACTTGTACCGATTAGATACAAATCTTCACCTTCAATTTTATACATCATTGCATCCATTTCTTCAAAACTCATAACGCCAGTCACTACATCAGATCTAATCATAAAAGGTGGAATACAATAAGTAAAACCTTTATCAATCATAAAATCTCTTGCATAAGTCAAAACTGCTGAATGAAGTCTTGCAACATCACCAACTAAATAGTAGAAACCATTTCCAGAAACTCTTCTTGCACTATCTAAGTCTAGTCCACCTAAATTTTCTAATATTTCACCGTGAAAAGGAATTTCATAATCTGGAACAACAGGTTCTCCAAATTTTTCAACTTCAACATTTTCACTATCATCTTTTCCAATAGGAACTGATTCATGCATAATATTTGGAATTTTCATCATTCTTATTTTAATTTCTTCTGCATATTCATTTTCTAATTTTTCATTTTCTTCTAATTTAGCATTAATATCGTTAACTTGTTTTTTGATTTCTTCAGCTTCTTCTTTATTACCAGCTTTCATAAGTTCACCAATTTTTGAACTTAAAGATTTTCTCTCAGCTCTTAAATTATCACCTTTTAATTGAGCTTCTCTATTTTTCTTATCTAATTCAATAACTTCATCAACCATAACTAACTTGTGGTCTTGAAACTTCTTTTTAATATTTTCCTTTACAACATCAGGATTTTCTCTTAAAAATTTAATATCTATCATAACAATTCCTCCTTCATGTCCATTTGGGACGTTTCCTTTTGGACATTTTTGCCCATTTTGGGACATATATTAATTATTTAAATAATTTTTTTCGATTTCATCTACTAATTCAAATCTTACCTTTTGACCAGTAATATTATCAGGTCTTTCAGGTATTTCTTCTAAAAACAT
>CALXXH010000095.1 GCA_944392635.1 uncultured Clostridia bacterium
TCTACATTTCCTATTTTATATCCATCATACCATTTTTTTATTTCTTCTTTATCATCTTGTACTTCAAAATCTTCTATAATTTTATCCATTTCTTCTTCTGTAATTCCAAAATCATCTGCAAATTCATTATCTAATATTGTATATACATCAAAATTATTTGCTCCACTAAATATACTTTCTTTTGCAACCCTACTTACTCCTGTTATTACTGTTTTTTCTAAATATGGATTATCTTTAAATGTTGTTCCATAAAATGTTTTAAAAAATTTTATTGCTTCATCATAATACCCTTCTACATATGCATTTTGTAATGGCACATCATATTCGTCTAATAGTAATATTGCTGGTTTTCCATAATATTCATATAACATCCTAGTCAATTCTTTAATAGCATTTTTTAATACTACCTCATTTTCTTTGCACCATAAAATTTCTTTTATCATTTCTTTTTCAAAATCTAATATTTTATTACTTTCTAATAGATATATATGTTCTCTATATACTTGTAACACAGCTGTTTTCATATCTAATAACATTTTTTCGTATGTGTTATCATTTACATCCTTTAATGTTAAATATATTACTGGATATGCTCCTAATTTTGATGTGTATTCCTCTTCTTGTTCCATTATTTTCAAACCATTAAATAATTCTTTATTATCTTTTTGTCTACAATCAAAATAATATTTTAGCATACTCATATTTAATGTTTTTCCAAATCTACGTGGTCTTGTTACTAATATTACTTCACTTTTATTGTCTATAATATCTTTTATATACATTGTTTTATCTATATAGTAATAGTTTTGCATTCTTATCTTTTTAAATTCACTTGTTCCTAGTCCAATATTATTATTTACCATACTTTTCACTTCCTTTTAGAATTACATTTATATTCTACTATATAAAATATAAAATAGCAAGAAAAAAATTCTTGCTATTTAACTTACTCTTACAAATTTACCATTTACTTAAATTTCTTATTTTAACTTTAAAGTTTTTTCTACTTTCATTTTTTTATTTCATTCCCTTCTTTTGTAATATTTCATTTTAAGATTAATATAATTATTCCCATTTATGATATTTTTAAATAGAAAAAAAGCTATACATCTCTATATAGCTTTTTATATTTTATTTTTTATCTTTAATTAAATTTTTGCAATTCCACCTATAATTTTACTATCTTCAGCAGAATTTAACCATTTAGCTCCTCCTGCAACAACAACCATGTCTCCTTTTTCTAAAATTTCTTTTTCTTTTAGTTTTTCAATTCCATCTTCTATAACTTTATCTATAGATGATGTTCTTTCAATATATATTGGTGTTACATTCCAAGCTATTGCTAATTGATTATATGTTCTTCTATTATCTGTAATAGCTAAGATTGGGCATCCAGCTCCTAATCCTGATAATCTTCTTGCAGAATCTCCTGTATTTGTATAGCAAATAATTGCATCTGCATCCATATTCATTGCCATTACACATGTAGAATATGCTATTTTATCTTCTAATTTTTCAATTTTTATATTTTCATTATTTCTAAATCTTTTCCAGTAGTCTATATCATCTTCAACTCTTGCAGCTATTTTAACCATAGTTTGTACACACTCTACTGGGTATTTTCCCATTGCACATTCTCCAGAAAGCATAACTGCACTTGTTCTATCATATATAGCATTTGCTACGTCGCTTGCTTCTGCTCTTGTAGGTAATGGGTTATATGTCATTGATTCAAGCATTTGTGTTGCTGTAATTGCTGGCTTATTAGCTTTATTAGATAATTTTATGAATCTTTTTTGCATTACTGGTGGTTCTGTAAAGTCTGTTTCTGTTGCCATATCACCACGAGCAATCATTTGAACATCTGCACAGTCTACTATATCTTCCATATTTTCTAGACCTTCAATGTTTTCTACTTTAGTGATTATTTTAATATCTTTTCCACCATTTTCATCTAAAACTTTTCTTACTTGTTCAATATCATCTCTGTTTCTTGTAAATGACATTGCTACATAATCATAATCATGTTCACAAGCTGTTTTTAAATCTTGAATGTCTTTTTCTTTTAATGCTGGAAGACGTACTGCTGTACCTGGTAAATTTATTGTTTTTCTACTTCCTAATCCATTTCCATGTACTACTGTACAAACAATATCTTTATCAACGATTTCATCTACCACTAATTCAATAGCTCCATCGTCTATTAATACTTTAGCACCTGGTTTAATATCTTGATATAAATTTTTGTATGAAACTGATACTTTATCTTTATCTCCTACTATATCTTCATTAACTAGTGTGAATTTTTGTCCATCTTCTAAAACTATTTTTTCATTCTTTCCTGTAACTAACATACCAGTTCTAATTTCTGGTCCTTGCATATCAAGAAGTAATGCTACTGGTATATCCATTTCTTTTCTTAGTTTTAAAATTGTTTCTGTCTTTTCTTTTTGTTCATCCCAACTACCATGTGAATAGTTTATTCTTGTTACGTTTAATCCTGCTTCAAATAATTCAGCTAATTTGTTTTCACTTGCTGGTCCTATTGTTCCAACTATTTTTGTTTTTCTCAATTTTGTTTTCATTATAATTCCTCCCTTTTTCTAAAACCGTTTTTTATTATATCACAAATATTTTGCAAAATTCAAGCTTTTTTCCTTATTTTCCTTATTTTTCGCAATTTTTTAGTACACCTCTATTATTGCATGTAATATTTTTTCATCTTCACTTTCTATTACTACAACATTTTTATTTTCATCTTTAGTATATTTGCATTTTACAGTTTCACCAAATTTAATTTCCTTTTTATACATAACTCTAATGTTGTCAAAAGGTCTTTTATTATATACTTCATCTGGCAAAGCTTCATATGCTAAATCTAAGTAATATAGATTATGCATATGACCTATAACATCTATATCTTTTCTTTGCACTTTATATAATATTTCACTTTCAAAATTATCTGGTACTTTTAATTTTTCTATTTCTGGATTTTCAAATACACATTTTCCTATTTCTGACTTATATCTATTAGCTAATTCTGGCTCTACTTTAGCAATTTTTCTTTCTTTGCTATTAATAAGTAGCCACTTAGATGTTGCAATTACACATAAATTTCCTTCATCATCATATATTTCAAAATCACGATATGCATAACATTTTACAATTTTTCTTGACCAAGTGTGTATATCTAAAGTTTGCCCATAAATTGGTCTTTTTATTACTTTTACTTGCCAGTCCAATAAAATCCAAGTATAATTTGTTTCCTCTGTAGTATTAACTCCGTACTCCTACACTATCTGAATGATATGCTGCTACATCTTCTAAATATTCAAGTATTGCAACATTACTCACTTTACTATCTTTCCATACATCTTTTAATCCTATCTTAAATTTTTCATTGTAAATCATTTTTTCCTCCATTAATATCCTGGTTTTTTAAGTAGTTTAAACATGTTCTTCTTATATTCTTCCACTCCTGGTTGGTTAAATGGATTTACTCCTAAAATCATTCCAGACATTGCGCATGCTTTTTCAAAGAAGTATATTAATTCTCCAAGTGCTGTTTCATTTAATTGTTTCATATTTATTATAATGTTTGGAACATCTCCTGATACATGTGCTTGCACAGTTCCTTCCAATGCTTTTTTATTTACATAGTCTAAACTTTTTCCTGCTAAGTAATTTAACCCATCTAAATTATCATCATCTGCTGGTATTGTTATATCTGTATTTGGTTCTTCAATTGATATAACTGTTTCAAATAAATTTCTTCTTCCTTCTTGTATATATTGTCCCATTGAATGAAGGTCTGTTGTAAAATCTACTCCTGCAGGGAATATTCCTTTTTGTTCCTTTCCTTCACTTTCACCAAATAACTGCTTCCACCATTCTATGAAATAATGCATTTTAGGTTCGTAATTTACTAAAATTTCTGTATTTTTATATAATTTATATAAAATATTTCTAACTACTGCATATTGATAACATTCATTATATTTTAAATTTGAATCATTATATCTATCTTGAGCAATTTTTGCTCCTTCCATTAATTTATCTATATCAATTCCAGCTACTGCAATTGGAAGTAATCCTACTGCTGTTAGTACTGAATATCTTCCTCCTACATTATCTGGTACTACAAATTGCTCATATCCTTCACTTTCTGCTAAAGTTTTTAATGCTCCTTTTTCTTTGTCTGTTGTTGCATATATTCTGCTTCTTGCTTCATCTATTCCATATTTATTTTCTAGTATTTCTCTAAAAATTCTAAATGCTACTGCTGGTTCTGTTGTAGTTCCTGATTTTGATATTACATTTACTGAAAAGTCTTTATTTCCAATGTATTCTATTAATTCATTTATATAGTTTGGACTTAAATTATTTCCTACATATAATATTTGAGGATATTTTCTTTGCTTATTTGGTAACATATTATAAAATGAACTAGTTAAAGCTTCTATTACTGCTCTTGCTCCTAAATATGAGCCTCCTATCCCTATAACAACTAAAATATCTGATTCTTTTTTTATCTTTTTTGCTGCCTTTTTTATTCTTGCAAATTCCTTTTTATCATAATTTGTTGGTAATTCTAACCACCCAACAAAATCTTTTTCATCATTTGCTCTTTTATGTAGTTCTTTATGGATATTTTCTACTTGTTCTTTATATTCCATTATACTTTTTTTAGTTATTCCTGTATTTTTTAAATTTAAACTTATTTCTGGCATTTAAATCATTCCTTCCTCTTTAGATTTAATCGTTCTTATTATATATAATTCCATTTACAAATTCAAGTGTTATATATATAATAATAAAGATTTAAAATAAAATACTGACATATCATTTAATAAATATGACATATCAGTATTTGCTATTTTCATTTAAATTATATTTCTAATTTTTTGTATTAAGTAATGACTTCCACCTTCACTATTATCTTGTACATTTTCAACCATGCTTACAATTAACAAATTGTTGCCTTCTCTATTTGTTGTAAAACAGTTAAA
>CALXXH010000096.1 GCA_944392635.1 uncultured Clostridia bacterium
CATTCATCATAATCTCCTGCTTTTATAACCATTTTTTGTGGTGCATATGGAAGTCCATGTGATAAATCCATTTGCTCACCTATTGTTTTATCTTTATCAATATCTATTAATACAAGTTCATTTATTCCTCCCCTATTTAACATTGAATATGCCATACTCATTCCAACAAATCCTGTTCCTACTAATACAACTTTTCCTTTTTTCATACAAATCACTATCCTCTCTTAAGAATTTCCTATATTATTATACTACTATATTATTTGATTTTAAAGTATTTTTATTAATCTAAATATATTATTTTTTTGACTTTTCACATAATATATGATACAATCTCAAAAAAACAAAGTAAGGAGTGGCGATATATGAGTTCAAATTCAGAAAATGCAACTACTACTTTGGCAGAAAATAAGGTTCTTATTTTATATATATTAAATCTTATTGATAATGATTTTAAAGAAGATGACTTATTTAATATTATTTCATCAATAAATGATATTAACTACTTTTACTTTAAACAATTATTAACAGATTTAATAGATTCCAAACTAGTAGGTACTTATACTAAAGAAGAAGAACCCGTTATAAGAATTACTTCTGAGGGAAAAAATGCATATGAACTAACAAAAGATGTATTACCTGGTATTATGAAATTAAAAGCTGATAACATCTTTGCAAGAGAATTCAATAATATAGAAGAAGCATCTTCTGTTATTGCTGAATTTACTCCAAAAAGTGAAAATGATTATATGATAAGATGTAAAATTGTTGAAAATAATGAAACAATATTTGAAGTTAAAACTTTTGTTGGCTCTCGTGATAGAGCAAAACGTATAGTTGATAATTGGAATAAAAATGCAACAAATATATATCCAAAAATGTTAAACATGTTACTTGAAGATAATTCAAATACTGATACAAAATAATTTCTATTATACAAAAAATGATTAGATTAAATAGATAAATTTAATTCTAATCATTTTTTCTTTTTCAATAATAAAATCAAAACTGTGTCCCTAGATGGACAAAAATGTCCAAAAAGAAACGTCCCAAATAATACATTACCTAATTAAACATATAGTAGAAAATACAAATACTTTCATCATTACTTCCATTAGAAAATAATAATTTACACATTTTATTCCTACATTATTTATATGATCAAATCCTTCTACTAATTTGTCAATTTCCTCTTTTGAAGATATTTTTTGTTCTTCCATATATTCTTTTGCTAAAAATCTAGCTTTTATCATAGCATCATTTTCTAAGTAATTTCTAACAACCAAATAAACAGAGCTAAGAAGTAAAAATCCAACTAGAAAAATCATTTCATTTGGTAAAACTCTAAATATTGCTAATATACAAATTATTAAAAAATATAACATATATATATTAGAAAATATAAAATTAAACCATAATAATTTTTTATCTTGAATCGAATGTAAACATTCATGTGCAATTGTTTGTATTCTTGTATAAGTTTTTTGAATATTTGCAATCATTATTTTATTTGTTGCAACTATGTATAAGCTATTTTCAGCATTATCATTTTGCTCTATTTCAATTTTCTCATTGTTTAACTTTTTTAAATATGTTTTACAAATATCTATATTTGATGGATATTTTCTTGCTATCTCATCTAATTCATCATTTTTTCCAATATTTTTTAATATTTTTTGATTATATCCAAATATATATTTTAAAATTACTAATAATATTAGTGAAATTATTCCTATAATTATAAACTCCATTTTTCTTATCTCCTATTGCATCACATCTTTTATTGCTTCACCAATAATCTTATTAATGTCTGCAATTACAATATTAAATTTAGTTTCAGCTTCAAAAAATTTTTTAGCCTCGTCAATTTGTACTAAATCAGCATATGCATCTTGCATCTTTTTATACTTTTCTTCATCTTGTTTTCCTGTTTGCATTACCTGAATTTGAACTTCATATCTCATTTTTTCAAATTCAGCCATTTTTTCTTTTAATTCTTTATTCAAATCTAATGCTTGTTTTGCCATTTTGTAATTCATATATTCTTCTGATTGTTTAATTTCTTGTGCTAATCTATTTGCTGTATCATATATATTCATTTTATTTTCACTCCTTTAATTATTAGTACTTACTGTATTTGTTTGTGTTTGTTCTTCTTCTAATCCTTCTATTGTTACATCTGCTGAAATTGGACAAATATTTACAAATGTATTGCCATCATTTACTTCTATCTCATTTCCATCTAAAGTTTGATAAACTGTTTGTTCATCTCTTGCACTTTTTATACATTTGATTTTTATTGCTCTACCATTTGTAATATAATATCCATCAAATGTTCCTATATTTTTAAGTCCTTGTCTTCCTTTATTCTCTTTGTCTGTTAATGTGTAGTTATCACAAAATGTTATTATTATATTTTTAGTTGTTACAACATCTCCTGTATCCCAGTCAGTTTGAGCTTTGTTTCTAGCATATCTTTTATATACCTTATTTTCTTCATCATATTCATATCTAACAGTTTGAAGTTGTGAATGTGGAATTGTTACAGTAATTGCACTTTGACCTTCTTCTAAATTTATTTCATCTGTTGTGTAATTTAATACACTTTCTTTATTTGATGTCATTTGATATTTTTTATTTTTTGCTGACTGTTTTAATTTTTCCATACTTGTAACTGCATTATGTGGAGCAGCTTTATCTTTTACTCTCCAGAATGTTGTTCCATCTTCTGCTATACCATCTATTTCATCTATACTATATCTTTTTATATCACTATCTGCTTGTGGGCTTTCTCCAAAATGTGTATAAATCGCATCATTTTCCATTGCATAATCAATAAAATAATGTCTTGCACTTCTTACAGGTCCTATTTTATCAACATCTACTCCTTTAAATAGAGCCATTAGTCTAGTTTCTCCACCTTCTACAATTATTTCATAAACCATATATGCTTGATTTAAGCCTGCTTGTGGCCATGCCCCACTATGATTATCTATCATTACTGCAATTGGTCTATCATTTCCATTGAATATTTGTACTTGTTTTACTTCTTCTATTTGTGGTGCTATTATTTCATTACTTTCTTCTTGTGATGTTTCTTTACTATTTCTTTCTTGTATAATTTTGTATGCTAAAATCCCACCTGCTACTATAATTAAAATTACTAATATTGCAATTAAAGCCTTAACTCCTCGCCCCATTTTTTTCTCCTTTCTACTTTAGTTCCCCTCTACTAATTTTCAATGTTTCTAAAATTTTTTCTTCTTTTGCTCTCATTATTTTTCTATCATCATCTTCTATATGATCATATCCCATTAAATGATAAAATCCGTGTACTACCATATAACTTAATTCTCTTTCAAAACTATGCTCATATTCAATTGCTTGTTCTTTGACTTTTTCTACTGATATGATAATATCTCCTAAAATATCTTCATTTTCAAATTTTCTATTTGCTATTATATTATCTAACTCGTCCTTTTCAAACATAGGAAAAGAAAGTACATCTGTTGCTTTATCTATATTCCTATATTGTCTATTTATTTCTTGGATTCTTTTTGGTGTAGTAAGTGTAATAGTAACATATAAATTAGAATCTTCCATATTTTCTTCTTTAAAGCATTGTGACAATACTTTCTTTATTACTTCATCATATTCTTTTTTTTCTTCAACATCTTCATAAATAATTTCGTACATATTATGCTACTTCCTTAATTTTTGTATATTTTCCTACTGATGTATATGAATCTTTTAATTGTTTCATAACTCCATAGTCTATTAATTTTCTTTTATAATATTTCATCAATTTAGAATAATCTACTTTGCTGTTATTTAAATTTTTAATATCATTTTTTATAAATAATATTTCTTTTTGTTTTACATATTCTATAAAGTCTGTTTCTTTTAATTTTAATATTTCTTGATATTTTTTCCAAAATTCTTTGTATTCATCTCTTGCTTTTGAAGAATCCCAGTAAACTTTAGTTGATAAAAGTTTTACATTATAATCTTCAATTAGATTAATTAACATTGAATATGCTTTTTCTCTTTTTGCTGCAATTTTTGTATCTTGTACCAAACTTCTTGCATCTTTTAACAATTTTTCATAACATTGTTCTGCAACAATTAAAGGCAAACTATGTGTAAATAATTTTCTACTAATTCCTAATAAAATCATATTTTTTTCTATATTATCTTTAGTATCTAATTTACCAACAGTATAACTTTGATATTTTTCATATTCAGCTACTATATTTCTTAAGTTTTTATCTTCATCATTTTCTAATTTTAGTGACAAGATATTTTGTATGTAATCTTCTAATGTATAAAATATTTTTGTATAAATCCATTCTTTTGTTGAGTCATAATTATTTATTGTATCTGCAACTTTTATTGAATAATTTTTTAATATAGATTTATATAATGAATCCATTTTTGTAATATAAAATCTTTGGTATTTTTCTTTTACTTTTTCCTTTCCACCTACTTTTATTCCTTCATAATCTAATTCTAATAAATATTTTTGTTTTCTATATTTATATTCTACATACTCACTTTCTTTTAAGCTTGTAACTTCATAATATTTTGATAATGCATTTTGCTCAAATTCACTTGCTGTATTGTTTTTAACTTTTTTGTAAATTGAATCCATAACATATTTATCTAATGCCTCTAAATATGCTTCATAAGAACTATCATATTTTTTTTCTGCTTCTTCTTTATTGCTATTTTCTTCATCTAATGCATAATTATCATATGCTTTTATCAAACTATTTCTTTTAATTGATATAAGCATACCATTTATTCCAATTTTAGTTGGTATTAATATTTTTGTTAATGTATTTGTTATTTTATTAAAAAATGTTCTATCTGTACCAGTAATTCTAAGACTTCTTTCTTCCATTGTCCTCATCCCTTCAAAATACAATTTTTTCATTTGTACCTATGTTTTCTAACACCTCATATGTTACATATACATTTACCCCATCATCTTCTACATAGGTATTAA
>CALXXH010000097.1 GCA_944392635.1 uncultured Clostridia bacterium
ACCATTGCTGGTATTTCTCCTCCTGTTAATACATAATCACCTATTGAAATTTCTTCATCAACTATTTTATCAATAACCCTTTGGTCAATTCCTTCATAATGACCACATAGAAGTATTAAATGTTTTTCTTTACTTAAATCTTCAACCATTTTTTGATTTAATGTTTTACCTTGTGGTGTTAAATATACTACTTTTGCATCTTCATCACAAACTGATTTATATGCATCATACACTACATCTGGTCTAATTACCATACCAGCTCCACCACCATAAGGAGTATCATCTACTTTTTTATGTTTATTTTTTGAAAAATCTCTAATATTTACTAAATTAATATTTATTAGCCCTTTTTCAATTGCTTTTCCTAAAATACTTTGTTTTACTGCTTCAAACATTTCAGGAAAAAGTGTTAAAACATCAAATTTCATTTTTCCTCCTAATTACACTAAACCCGGTATAAGATGGACTGTTATTCTACCTTTTTCCAAATCAACATCTTTTATTACATCTGGAATTCCTGGTAAAAGTATTTGTTTTCCTTTTCCATCTTTTACTACATATATATCATTACTTCCAGTATTAAAAATATCATCTACATTTCCTAGTAATACACCTTCATCTGTATACACTTCTAATCCTATCAAATCAACTATGTAGTATACACCTTCTTCTAAAGGTTCTTCATCATCTCTATTAACTAACAAATAACTTTGTCGTAATAAATCTGCTTGTTCTACTGTATCAATTCCTTCTAGTTTCATTAATACCATATTTTTATGATATTTTACTTCTTGTATTTGATATTCTTTTTTACCATCTTTATTTTTGATATATACTTTTTTTAGTTTGTCAAATCTATTAATATCATCTGTAAATGGTTTTATTTTTACCATTCCTTTTATACCAAATGTATTAACAATTTGACCAATTTCTAAATATTTTGTCATTTTTTGCTCCAATCTAAATTATCCAATAAATTCAACTGAAACTCTTTTTTGTTCTTTTCCTGCTACAGATTTCATGACTGTACGAATTGATTTTGCAAGTCTACCTTGTCTTCCAATAATCTTTCCCATATCACTTTCTGCAACTTTTACTTCGAATGTAATAGATTTTTCATTATTATTTATTTCTTTAATTTCTACTGCATCCTTGTTATCTACTAAGTTTAAAATAATAGTTTGTAATATTTCTTTCATCGAAATTCCTCCAATTTATATAGTATCATATATTATTTGTTTTTTTCGATTAAAGCTTTTACAGTATCTGTTGGTTTTGCACCATTTTTAATCCATTTTTCAACTTTTTCGTTATCTAAAACAACTGTTGCTGGATTTGTCATAGGATCATATGTTCCTAATTGCTCAATTACTTTACCATCTCTTGGGCTTCTAGAATCAGCCACAACTATATGATAAAATGGAGCTTTTTTCTTTCCTTGTCTTTGTAATCTAATTTTTACCATGTGTTTCACCTCCTGAAAAATTCATATATATATAAATTTAAAAATTTAATAACTTATTTAAAATTTAAAGTTTTTTAAAGCATTTGCATCAAGATTATTCATTAATTTCTTCATTCCACCTTTGTTATTTTTCATTTGTTTCATCATTTTTTGTGTCATTTCAAAAGATTTTATGAATTTATTAATATCTTGTACTGTTGTTCCACTTCCGCTTAGCAATTCTTTGTCTACGACTTGCATTTAAGAGTTTTGTGTCTCTTTTTTCTTCTTTAGTCATAGAACATATAATTGCCTCTATTTTTACAAATTCTTTATCATCAACTTTTAAATCCTTTATTTGATTAAATCCTGGTATCATTTTTAATAATGAAGAAAATGAACCCATTTTTTTAACTTGTCTTAGTTGTGCCAAATAGTCATCTAGGTCTAGTTCTTTTTTCTTTAATTGTTTTTCTAGTTTTTCTGCTTGTTCTGCATCAAAT
This sequence comes from uncultured Clostridia bacterium, assembly GCA_944392635.1. Taxonomy (GTDB): domain Bacteria; phylum Bacillota; class Clostridia; order TANB77; family CAG-508; genus CAG-269. The sequence goes on from CALXXH010000097.1 coordinate 1,948, forward strand.
GCCTCTTCTGCTTTTTCAATTACAGATAAAATATCTCCCATACCTAGAATTCTTTGTGCCATCCTATCTGGGTGAAATACTTCAATATCACTTAACTTTTCTCCTGTTGCCGCAAATTTTATTGGTCTTCCTGTTACTTTCTTTACAGATAATGCAGCTCCACCACGAGTATCACCATCTAATTTTGTTAAGACAATTCCATCAATTCCAAGTGCTTCATTGAATTTTTCTGCAACATTTACAGCATCTTGACCTGTCATACTATCTACTACAAGTAATATTTCATGTGGTTTAATATTTGCTTTTAGATTTTTTAATTCATTCATCAATTCTTCATCTATATGCAAACGACCTGCTGTATCTAAAATTACTACATCATTTAATTTTGACATTGCAACAGACATTGCTTGTCTTGCAATATGCACAACATCTTTTGATGTTTCATTTGCAAATACTGGTATATTTAACTGTGCTCCTACTACTTGTAATTGTTTAATAGCTGCTGGTCTATATATATCACATGCAACAAGAAGTGGTTTTTTACCTTGTTTTCTTAGAATATTTGCAAGTTTTCCTGCTGTTGTTGTTTTACCAGAACCTTGCAATCCTACTAACATTATTATTGTTGGTGGATTTGGTGTAAAGTTTATTTTACTTTCTGTTCCTCCAAGCAATTCTACTAACTCATCTTTAACTATTTTTACTACTTGTTGTCCTGGTGTTAGTGATTTTAATACATCTTGACCAAGTGCTTTTTCTTGAATTGTTGATATAAAGTCTTTTACTATTTTATAGTTTACATCAGCTTCTAAAAGTGCAAGTTTAACCTCTCTTAACATTTCTTTTAAATCTGATTCTGTTATTCTTGCTTTTCCTCTAATTTTTCTTGTTATTTCTTGTAATCTAGAAGATAATCCTTCAAAAGCCATATTCAACAACTCCATTCTTTTATATTTTTTCTAAAGTACTAAATTAAACAATTTAATTCTTTTTTTATATTTTCTAATACACTTGCTATTTGATTATCTGAATAATCACTTTGTATTTTTGTTAATTCATCTAAAACTTTTTGAATTTTCTTTTCTTGATTTAACGTCCTTTTCATAAATAACAGCTTTTCTTCGTATTCGAAAAGTTTTTTCTCCCCTTTCTTTATATTGTCTCTAACAGCCTGTCTTGTTATTCCATTGTTTTCAGCTATTTCTGACAAAGACAAGTCATTGTTATAGTAGTCATTTAAGAATTCATATTGTTTTTCAGTTAACAATTTTCCATATAACTGACATAAAATACTTAGTTTTACATTCTTCTCCATTTGACTACCTCTTTTCTTTTTGTAATGCTAATATACTTTACACCATTTTTCCCCATTTGTCAAGGCTTTTTTGAAAAAAAGTACTTCTAATCTTGATTTTTATCATATAAATTAAAAAAATTCCTAGGCCCCTTTAAATGTCTAGGATTTCTTTTATTCTTTCATATTGTTTTGTTAGATATAGATAACCAATTAATGCTTCAAAAGCTGTCGCATGCATATATTCTTGAACATTTGAGTTTTTAGGAAGATGGTGGTTTTCTGCATTTCTTCCCCTTCTTACAATATCTTTTTCTTCTTCATTTAAATTATTATATATTTTTTGCAATAACTCAGCTTGAGCTTTTGCTTTTACATATTTTATTGCTTCTATATGTAATTTATGTGGTTTCAAATTTGTTTCATTTACTAATTTTGTTCTAATGTATAGTTCATAAACACCATCACCAACATATGCCCATGTAAGAGGTGATAATAAATTAACTTCTTCTGGTGTTCTCTTTATTTCAAATAATTCTTCCATTTTTAGTCCTTTCACTTTTTAGTTTTTTAATTAATATTACTTTTAATCCTCTTAGCATTTTTCTATCGTAATTTTTCCTATTTTTCCGTTTTTGAATTCGTCTAATATTATTTTTGCTGTTTTTTCTTCATCTATGTTTCCACCTGATATTATGCATCCTCTTTTTCTTCCTATTTCAAGCATTATTTCATATATATTTATATTTTCTGCTTGCTCTTGATTTAATGTTTTTTCTATATAATCATTTTCTAGTTTATATCTTTCACATAAAAGTTTTCTTTCATTTTGCAATAAAAATTTTACTAATTCATATGCTATTTCTATTCTTTGTAATATATCTTCTTTTATTGTACCAGTAAATGCTAAATGCAAAGCTACTTCCTCACTTTCAAATTTTGGCCATAATACTCCTGGTGTATCTAATAATTCTATATTTTCATTTATCCTAATCCATTGTTTTTGTTTAGTCACACCTGGCTTGTTTCCAACTCCTGCAGTAGCTCTTTTTGATATTCTGTTTATAAAAGATGACTTACCTACATTTGGTATTCCCAATATCATTGCTCTTATTTTTCTTCCAATTCTTCCTTTTTCAGCTTGGATTTTTAAGTCTTTGTTCATTACTTCTTCTATTTTTTGAACACATTCTTTAATACCTTTTCCAGTATTAGAATCTGTTAATACTGCTGGAATATTTCTTTTTTCAAAATATTCTATCCATTTTCTGTTTTGTGCTTCATTTGCTAAATCACATTTATTTAGCACAATTATCTTTTTCTTATTTTTTGTTATTTGTGCTATATCTGGATTTTGGCTTGATATTGGAATTCTTGCATCTAGCAATTCTATTACAACATCTATTAATTTTAAGTCTTCTGTTATTTGTCTTCTTGTTTTTGCCATATGCCCTGGGTACCAATTTATATTAGTTTTTGCAATATTTTCTTCCATTTTTCATCTTCCTTTATAATTATTTATAATATCTGTCCCAAAATGGACAAAAATGTCCAAAGAGAAACGTCCCCAAAGGGACATTTTTACATTGTTCTATAATTATTTTTATCTGCTCTTTCGTCTAATTTTCTATCATATGCTTCATTTTTGTAAAACCA
>CALXXH010000098.1 GCA_944392635.1 uncultured Clostridia bacterium
GATTGTTCAGTAGAGCCAGATTCTGAAACAGAAGAAGCATTTGTAAACTGAAAACTCATACGAAGCTTATTTGTATTAGAACTATCAATTGCAATAGCAACAACAGTTGACAGATTATCTATACTTAAAGCAGAATAAGAACCAGAAAAGGCTACCAAAAATATTATCATAATAATTAAAATAAAAATTCGTTTAATCCACAGTTTCATTTCCTATAAACTCCTTACTTTTTCTTTTTTTGAAATATGCAAGTATCAAAATAGAAGTGCTAAGTATAAAACCAATCCCAATAACAAGATAAGGATAAATTGTAGTTTCTAAATATTTAGAAACAGCATAATTAGGAGGAAGTAAACTAATAGAAAGCATTAATAAAGCAAAAGAAACAATTAAAGGCTTACTATCTCTAATATTTGTAATCTTTTTAAAAATATTCATAGTAATATGAAGTATAATACTAAAATAACAAGCCATGCCAATAATCCAAATCAAAAGTAAAATAGATTCAAGTCTTTGGAAAAAAGATCCAAACTCAACATACCTCGCAGCAGAATAGAGAGGCATAATCTCATCAACTGTTAATAAGAAAGTAAATGTAAGAAGAATTATAGCAACACATATAATAAGATAAACAATTGAAAAACCAACAGAAATTATGGCAATTTTTTTGAATTTCTTAGGTTCACTTAAATATGGAGGAATAAAATATAAAAATACAATTCCACCAAAAGCACCTAAATTACCAAGACCAGTAACAAAAGTATCAAAAAGACCATTTCCAAGTATAGGGGTCATATTTTCAAAAGACAAGTTTTGATTATTAGCAAAAAATATAAATAAAATACTTACAAAAATTATAGGTAAGATTATTAAATTGATTTTAGCAGTGACAGAAAAACTAAAACCATTAGAAATACATAAAGCAATAATAAATGTAAGCAAAATAAAGAAAAGGCTAGTCATAGGATAATATACCGTTTTTAAACACTCGCAAAAATTTCTAAGCAAAATGCTACTGCTAAAAATAAAATATAAAATAAAAATCATACCTACGATTTTTTGAAAAACAGAACCACCAAGAAAATTGGAAATATCAATAATATCTTGTCCTGCAAAGCTTTTATAAAGTTTAACAACTAAAATCATAAGGAAAAATAAAATCACACCAACATATAATAAATTAATAATAGTAGCAGAGCCGGTGATATTCAAAAGACTTTTGGGTAATGAAACCAAAGTATGAGCTACTAATACAATTAAAATAATACTAATTGCTTCAGGAACAGAAATCTTTGAATTATCCATTATATTTTTCTCCTTTCCTTAATTCCTCCATTTCATAGAAATATTATCTTGTTTTTTCTCTTTTTTTGAGCGAAGAAATGTTGCACGATATTCTCTTTTCCAAATTGGTGGAAGTAAGTAGGTATTTCCTTTTATTTTTTCAAAAGGTGAAACACCTGTCATGTATGGAACACCAAATGAAGTTGTTCCAGCCATCATAGATAGATATACAAATAAACCTAATGCTATTCCTAAAAATCCACATAAATAACCTAAAAAGATAAAAACAAAACGAGTTATACGAATATGAAGTCCAAAAGAATAGTCAGGTATAGCAAATGAAGAAATACCAGTAATTGCAACAACTATAACTAAAATAGGACTAACAACACCAGCTGAAACAGCAGCTTGTCCTAAAACTAAAGCTCCAACAATTCCAATAGTAGGTCCAAGTGGAGAAGGTACTCTAAGACCAGCTTCACGGATTAATTCAAATGAGATTTCAAGTAAAAATATCTCAACAAAACTTGGAAATGGAACATTTTCTCTTGATGCTAAAATAGAAAATAGAAGTTCTGTTGGTAATAACTCTTGATGAAAGCTTGTTATTGCAATATAAAGACCAGGTAAAAGCAATGTTAAAAAAGTTGCTAAACCTCTAATAAATTTTAAAAAATTTGCGAAAAGTGGTTTCTCATTTTTATCATCTGGAGAACTTAAAAAATCATTTAAAACTGCTGGCATAATTAAAGCATATGGTGAACCATTTACCAAAACAACAACCCTACCATTTAATAAATAACTAGCAGATTTGTCAGGTCTTTCAGTTGCTAAAACTTGAGGTACATTTAAAGAATTTGTATCTGAAATTAATTGTTCTAATTGACCAGAAGATAGTAATGAATCAATTGACAAATTATTAATCCTATACTTTATTTCTGCAACTAAATCATCATTTGTAATATCTGCTAAATAACATATTGCACATTTAGTTTCAGTAACTTCTCCAACCTCAATATTTTCAATAACTAAATCTTCACAATTTACAATTCTTCTAAGTAAAGAGGTATTAACACGAATATTTTCAACAAAAGCTTCATGTGGACCTTTTACAACAACTTCATTAGCAGGTTTTTCAACACTGCGTTGCTTAAATCCTTTTACTTCGATATCAAAAGCAACAGAAATAGTGTCAATAAATAAAGCACAGTTTCCGTGAATTAATGCCTGAGATAATAGCAGCAAATTTATCATTAGTCTTAACAGTATTTTGAGGCATTAAACAATTCATAACATATGAAACCAAATCAAATTTCTTGACTTTTCTAACAGTAATATTATTTGTAACTGCCTCTGCAACTACCTTATGCTGAGGACCATCATAAGTATTATTTCTATTACGCATCATAAGAGGTTCTAAAACAAAGTCATCAAGCATAGTAGAATCAACCATACCATCAATATAGAAAAGAAAAGCATTATATTGCTTACCCTTTGCATTTAAAGTAAATTCTCTAAGTACTATATCGCTATTAATCATTAAATTGTATTTAGTTTTCATATATTCCATATTAACAGATAGACTTGGAAAAATTTTTTCCACGTCTTTTTGTTGTTTTTGAGAATTATCTATTTGAACTTGCAAATTTTCTTCTGGATCTTTGCTTAAATTAAATTCATATTTTTGTTCAGGTGTATAAGCAAAATATTTTTGCCACAAATCTTTTAATTGCATAATTTCTCCTTTCATTTGGTAATATTATTATTTCTAAAATATAGGAAAATATACTATTAATTATCACAAAAAAATGATATAATAAAATAGATATTACAATATATAGCTTATAAAATAATATTTAGAATGTTGATATATTAATATTTCACAAATTTTTCAGCTCAATACGGAAATATAAGAATTTCTAAAATTCCTCCAATCACATTCAAAATTTTATCAATATTAATATATAAACATTTTTGATAACATATACAAGTTTTTTATAATATATAAGGAGAAGTGTATGAAAAGTAGAGTTTCAACAATTATAATCTCAATAGTTATAATTTTAATAATATGCGTTTTTGGACTATTTGGAGTTATCTTATGGCAAGAATTTAATAATCTTCAAACATCTGTAGAAGTAGAAGGAGTGCAAACAGAGATAGTAGAGAGAAATACAATAGCAGATGATATAAAAACACCTGAAATTATAGAAAATCCATTTGACGAAATAAGAGATGGAGGAGAAAGTAGTTCATCAAATGTAGACTATAGTAATGTGTCAGTTGATAAATACTTCTATAATCAATTAGAAGAACCATCACAAACAATATATAAAGCATTTGAAAGTAACAAAGAAAACATGAGAAGTGGAACATATAGAGTAGAACTAGGAAATAGTTTTTCAAATCTATTAAATACAACAAATGGACAAGAGGAATTAGGCAAATATTATCAATCAGCAATAGAAGCATACACATATGATAACCCTGAAATATTTTATTTAAGTCCAAATAAAATGTACTTAAATATTGAAACAACAACAGTAGGAAACAATGTTACATATAATGTATATATAGATAATGGAAATGAAAATAATTATTTTGTTGATGAATTTATATCACAAGAACAAGTAGAAAATGCAATTTCTCAAATAGAACAAGTAAAGAATCAAATATTATCTAACAGAAGTGGTGATACATATAATGACATAAAAATGGTACATGACTATCTAGTAGATAATATACAATATGATACAACAATATCTAAAGAAAATATTTATAATGTATATGGAGCAATGATAAATGGAACATCAGTATGTGAAGGATATGCAAGAAGTTTTAAATATTTAATGGATGAATTAGGAATACCTTGTACATTAGTAATAGGGAAAGGAACAAATTCACAAGGACAAACAGAAAATCATGCATGGAATTATGTACAGATAAATGAAAATTGGTATGCAATAGATTGCACATGGGATGATCCAGTATCAACAAGTGGATATGTTAGCCAAAATTCTAAATATAGATATTTCTTAAAAGGGTCAAATGAGTTCACAAGAGACCACACAGCAAATGGACAATTTACAGAAGGAGGAAAAGTTTTTAGTTATCCTACATTGTCAGTACAAAACTTTTAAAGGAACAAATTTAAAAATAAATGAAAAAAAGTGTAAAAAAAATTGTTATGCTATAATAATAAAAGAACAACATTTTTATAAAAAATTATAATGAAACAAAAATTATAAATATAGGAGTAATATATATGAGTGATTTTACTTTTTTAACTGAAGAACAATGCTTTGGAAATGATAAACTAGATATATTAAAAAAGAGAGGAACAAAAGCAGCAATAACAGATTTTTCTATTCTTTTAGGTGCGTATGTTTCTAGTTATAATATAAAAAATGATAGTTCTTTGGAGGGAAGAACAGGATATTATTGGACAAAATCAGATGACGGAGATAATGGCGCGCGCGTGGTTAGCGGTGATGGTTCTGGACGTTACTGCACTGTTAACAGACGCCATGGTGGGGCTCGCCCAGCTTTACCGTTCTCATCAATCAGCTCAATCCCCACGAACGGAGAGAGTGGGAAAAGAGCA
>CALXXH010000099.1 GCA_944392635.1 uncultured Clostridia bacterium
TTCTTTTAGTTTTTTCATCATCTACTCTTTTTTTAGTTGTTTTTCTTCTTTTATTTTGTGGTCTATATTTTTTTGTTTCTTCATTATCATGATTTCTATTACTTCTATTATCACTTGGCATTTTTGTACCTCCTTGCCAATTTTAAAATTCGACATCTACATTATATTATATTTTTTTGAAAAAGAAAAGGTTTTTAGATAAATTTCTAGTTGTACTTAGTTATTTTAGAAATTTAATCTCAACTCTATCTTTTTCAATTTTCCTTCTTATATTTTCTATTGGCTGGTGTTTATATATTAAAGCTTCATAGATATCTTTTGTATAAAATTTACTATTTGCATAATCTTCAAAACCATCTGGATTTTCAAGTATTATATCATAATCATTAAAAATTTTTCCTTCAAACCTTTTTTGTTTTATTTTCACATTACCCTTAAAATTTATTATTATCGCTTTTTCTGCTATTCTGTATTTATTTATCAATTCTTGTGGAAAATCAAAATTTAGTATTATATCTGTTTTTGTCAAACTTTTCTTCTTGTTATTATTTAATGTCATCATTACTCCATATTCATCTAACAACTGTTCTTCAATTTTTTTAAATTTTTCTATATGATTTGTTACAATATTTATTCTTTGATATTTTTTGGCAATATTTTTTATATTTTCTAAAACAATATCTGTTACATCATTTACTAATACTGATATTTTTGCTTTTTCTTCCACAATTTTATATGTATCTACAACATACTGTAGAACCTTACTTGAAAGTACTGAAAATAGCCACCTTCCATTTATTATCTCAAAACCATATGTATAAAGTTTATTACAAAATATTTCTCTTTCTTGTAATTGCTTACTTAATATTAATTTCTTACAATGTGTTTTATTTAAAAGTTTTATTATTTTTTGAGATATTTTTATTTCCTTTTTATCATTAATCTCTTTATTTTTCATCTCTTCAAAATTAACAGGGACTATTATTCTATTTTCTTCTAGTACTGGAATTGAAAATAATTTTAATAGCAATCTAGGCTTGTCAGTTTCTTGAATAAAATACACAAAAAATCACTCCTTCATACTTTTATTTAAGTGTATGTGAGTGATTTTAATTATATTACTATATCTCTTTTTAATAGCTTATTATTAATTACTCCTAGCCCTATAAATTTAGTGTTGTTATATATTTTATATATACCATCTTGTTTTTTTTGTGTTAGTTTTACTCCATTTAAGAATAAAGATAATTTTTTGTCATTTAATTGAATGCTTTCTTTTGAATTGAATAGTTCTTCAATTGCTATTAAGTTTTTTTCTATTGTTTTTTTAGGATTTTCGCTTTTTTGTATTTCTTCAATGCCTATTGCATTTGAAATATTAAATTCTCCTACTTGTATTCTATTTAAATTATACATATATCCTACTGTTTCTAATCTTTTTGCTATGTCTTCACATAGTGTTCTTATATATGTTCCTTTTGAACAACTTACTTCAAATTTTATTATTTTTTCTTGTTTATCTATTTCTAAAAGGTTAATTCTATATATTTCTATATTTCTTGGCTTTATTTCTATATCTTGATTTTTTCTTGCATATTCATATAGCTTTTTTCCATTTACTTTTATTGCAGAATAAATTGGTGGTATTTGAGTTTGTTTTCCTATGAATTCTTGTAGTGTTTTATTTACTTTGTTTTCTTCTAATATTTCTAATGGTACTTCCTTTTCTTCTAATATTTTCCCTTCTCTATCTGCTGTTTCGGTTTTTTTCCCTAATTTTAGTTCAACTTGATATGTTTTATTGTGATTTATTAGATATTTTGAACATAAAGTTCCTTTTCCTATTAATATTGGTAATACTCCTGTTGCAAGTGGATCTAAAGTTCCAGTATGTCCTACTTTTTCATTTACAATCTTTTTTATTTTATATACTATATCATGTGATGTGTAATTTTTTTGTTTGTTTATAACTATTATTCCATCCAATTTAATCTCATCCTTTTATTAATTTACTAAAGCTTTTTTTACTTCTTTCATGATTTTTTCTTTTACTTGTTCTATATTTCCTTGGATTACGGCTCCAGCTGCTCTTATGTGGCCTCCTCCTCCAAATACAAAGCAAATATCTGATACATTAACATAGCTTCCTGAACGCATAGAAATTTTATATACATCTTCATTTTCTTCTCTTTGTCTTATAAATATTGAAACTTCTACACCTTCTATATCTCTTCCTATTTCAACTAATCCTTCATGATCTCCTGGTTCTGCATTTACTTCTTTTTCATCTTTTTTGGTTATGTAAGTAAATATAACTTTTCCATCTTCAAGTATTTCCATTCTTTCCATTGCTCTTTTAGACAACTCAAAATTCGCCCTTGTTTTTGTTCTTAATGTTCTTTTATATATATCTGGTACATCTACACCTATTCTTATTAAATCTGCTGCAAATTCAAATGTTTCAGGAGTAATGCTTGAATGTCTAAATCCTCCTGTATCTGTTATTATTCCTGTCATTAGACATGTTCCAATATCTTTTGTTATATTTATTTCATAGTATTTTAACATTCCTGCTATTACTTCACAACATGCAGGTGATACTGGATTTACATAGTTTAAATCTGCATACATACTATTACTTCCATGATGGTCTATTTGTATTGTGTTTTTTGCATTTTCAAAATATTCATATTTAGCAAGTCTTTTTAAATCTGTACAGTCTACTCCTATTGCTAAATCATATTTTTTTATACTTGATTCTTTTTTTATTTCATTTGCTGCTGGTAAAAAATTAAATAATCTTGAATATTCTGGAATTATTACATCTGCATTTTTTCCCATTTCTTCAATTATCAATTTCATTCCAAGACTACTTCCAACAGCATCTCCATCTGGTGATTCATGTGTTAATATAACTATGTTTTCTGCTTGATTTATTTGTTTTAATATTTCATCTAAAGTCATGTTTTCCCCTACCTTTTCAGTTTATATTTATCTTCAACTATTGCTATATTATATTGAATAAATTTTGAATGTGATTGGAAAAAGTTTAGAATTTCTTTAATAATTTTATGGAAAATGTTCGCGTCGAACGAAGTGAGGACTAAGTGAAAGGGTGCCATAAAATTATTTTAGAAATTCTTTACTTTTGTATTGAGCCGAAAAATTTATAAAATATAATATAGTAATACTTTTTAATCTTCTTTTCTAGGCATTATCTCTTTCAATATACTATCTATTTTAGCACCATATTCAATTGAGTCATCTAATTCAAATATTAATTCAGGTGTATTTCTCAAATTTACTTTTCTTGCAAGTTCTGTCCTAATAAATCCAGAAGATTTTTTTAATCCTGCTAAAGTATCTTTTACATTTTTTGAATTTAATATACTCACATATACTTTAGCATATTTTAAATCATTAGTTACCTTAACTTTTGTTACACTAATTAATCCAGTTACATTTGGATTTTTTAGCTTATAACTAATTATATTGCTTATTTCTTTTCTATATTCCTCATCTATACGACCTAAACGAGTTTGATTTTCTGGCATTTACCCTCTCTCCTTATCTATATTTTTATCGTTCTATTTCTTCTTTCTGTGTTTTTATTTACTATCTTTTTATTTCTTCCATGATATATACTTCTATGATGTCTCCTTCTTTTATATCATTGTAGTTTTCTATTTGCATTCCACATTCAAATCCTTTTGTTACTTCTTTTACATCATCTTTAAATCTCTTTAATGTTGCTAAATGTCCATCATGTATTACTACATTATCACGTATTACTCTTACTCCTGCATTTCTTTCTACTTTTCCATTTAATACAAATGCTCCTGCAATTGTTCCTACATTTGATATTCTAAATGTTTGTCTTACTTCGGCATTCCCTATTACTTTTTCTTTGTATTTTGGAGCTAACATTCCTTTCATAGCTGCCTCTACATCTTCTATTGCTTGGTATATTATTGAGTATTGTTTTATCTCTACTTCTTCTTTTTCTGCCATTTCTTTTGCCATGTTATCTGGTCTTACATTAAATGCTATTATTATTGCATTAGATACCTTAGCAAGTGTTACATCTGATTGATTTACTCCTCCAACTGCTGCATGGATTACTTTCACTTTTACTTCTTCATTTTGTAATTTTTCTAATGCTTGTTTTACTGCTTCAACAGAACCTTGTACATCTGCTTTTACAATTAGATTTAATACTTTTAATTCTCCTTCTTCCATTTTGCTAAATAAATTATCTAATGTTACTTTAGTTGTTGCATTTATTGCTTTTTCTCTTGCTTGACGTTTTCTTCTTTCTATTAGATGTTTTGCCATTTTTTCATTTTTAACTTCATAGAAAGTATCTCCTGCTTCTGGAACATCTGTTAATCCCATTATTTCTACTGGTGTTGAAGGTCCAGCTGATTTTACAGATTTTCCTTTATCATCTTTCATTGCCCTTATTCTTCCTATTGAAGAACCAACTACTATTGTATCTCCAACATCTAATGTTCCTCTTTGTACAAGCATTGTTGCAATTGCACCTTTTGATTTGTCAAGTCTTGCTTCTATTACTGTTCCTTTTGCTTGTTTATTAGGGTTTGCTTTTAATTCTAATACATCTGCTTCTAATAGTACCATTTCTAATAATTGATCTATATTTTGATGTTGTTTTGCAGAAATAGGTACAAATATTGTATCTCCTCCCCATTCTTCTGGAACTAAGTCATATGCCATTAATTCTTGTTTTACTTTTTCTATGTTTGCATCTGGCAGGTCTATTTTATTTATTGCAACTATTATTGGAATTCCTGCTGATTTTGCATGGTTTATAGCTTCTATTGTTTGTGGTTTTACACCATCATTTGCAGC
>CALXXH010000100.1 GCA_944392635.1 uncultured Clostridia bacterium
ATATGTTTATTTTTGATATTTCAAATCCATTAACATTAATATTAATGTTAGCATCAACAGTATTATTAATATTTTTAGCACAAGAAGTAAAAAAGAGTTATGTAGCAGCAATAATGTTATTTGCATATTTAGTAATATTAATTGTGCATGTTGCCCAAATTGCAACATTATCTGAAGAATTCAGATATATGGTTACAACATTATCTAGATGTATAGCAATAGATTTTGTATTCGTATTAATAACATTTTTCTCATATTTATGGGTTGATGATATTGAAGCAAAAGTTAGTGGTAAAAAAAGCATTGATAATAGTTTAGATTGGTTTTGGAAAAAAGTTTAATTAGAAAATATCCTGAAATAAAATCAGGATATTTTTTTGAGTTATAGGAAATCAAGAATAAAAATGTAACTTAAACATATATATAATATAGTAGACTTAAGACAAGGAGAAAAATATGTTTAATGTTACCATATTAAAAATGAAAGATATAATAAAATATATATTAGGCATAATATTTACAATTTCAATAGTAATATTCATAAGCAAGTACTTTCAAAAAAGTGATAATAATGAAAACAAAATAGTAAATGAAGTAAAAAACAAAATAAATATATTATCAGAACAAAGCTTACTTAATTGTTTTGAACATGCAACACCAGTAATGTCAAGTATTAATGATGAATATAGTAAAATAGCCAAAGAAGATGACCATAGCAAACAAAATATATTACAAGGAATATTAAAAACACAAATTAGTTCAATACAAGAAATAGAAGAAAATCAAAATAATATTGAACAAGCTACAACAAATGAAAATAACGTAGACACAAACAACGAAACTGAGAACGCAGTGGCAAATATAGACAATAATAAGACAGAAGAACCAGGAGTAAAAACAGAAGTAATAACTAACAATCCAATAAAAGAGTCATTTAATACACAATATGGAAATGTAAAGATAAAAAACGAAACTGATTATGAACTAACACAAGAAATGTTAACACCAGATATTACAATTGAAAACAAAAATATAGTTCTATTCCACACACATAGTTGTGAAAGCTATACATCAAGTGAATCCTATCCTTACACACCAACAGGAAATTACAGAACAACAGATTTAAACTTCACAGTAACAAGAGTTGGAACAGAGCTAGAAAATCAATTAAAACAATATAACTATAATGTAGTACATAATACAGATTATCATGATTATCCTGCATATAATGGGTCATACACAAGATCACTAAAAACAGTAGAAAATATTTTACAAACAACATCTGCAGATATAATTATGGATGTACATAGAGATGCAATAGGCTCAAGAAGTGATTATGCACCAATCGTAAAAATTGGAGAAAATGACATAGCAGCACAAATAATGTTTGTTATTGGTACAAATGATGGAGGGCTTTGGCATCCAAATTGGAACCAAAATTTGAAATTTGCAATAAAGGTACAAGAAAAAGCAGAAGAAATGTATCCAGGCTTATTTAAACCAATAATGCTAACAAAATCAAGATATAACCAACATACAGGAAAATACACAAGTATAATTGAAGTAGGAGCAACAGGAAATACTTTAGAACAATGTTTAACTAGCATGAAATACTTAGCAAAGGTTATGAATGAAGTTTTAAAATAAAGGTGGTAAAACACTTTTATTTTTTCTTTCTGTATGGTAGAATGAAACAAATTAATAATAGTGAGGGTAAAATGATATATATAAATTCTAAAAATAAATTAAAAATAAATAAAGATAATACATACATCTTAATAGACTTCGACAAAACAATAACTTGTTGTGAAAGTGCAGATTCATGGGATGCAGTTGCAAATAAAAATATAGTTCCAGAAGCTTTAAGAAAAGAAATGGATGATTTATATAAAAAATATAGACCAATAGAAATGGACTATAATATAAGCAAACAAGAAAAATTAAAAGCAATGGAAACATGGTATTCACAATGCATGAATTTATACTATAAGTATAAACTAACAAAAAGCCAAATAGAAGAATCAATAAAATTAAGTAATGTAAAATTTAGAAAAGGAGTTAAAGACTTATTAATATCATTACATAAACAAAATATACCTGTAATAATTTTATCTGCAGGTATAGGAAATACAATTAAGCAATTTCTAAAGGATAATAATTGCTTTTTCAATGACACTATGTACATTATAAGTAACTTTATAGAATTTGATGAAAAAGGAAATGTAAAAGAATTTGATAATTCCAAGATGATACATACATTAAACAAAACTATAAATGGACATTTACCAGATGAATTTGAAAGAAAAATAGAAAACAAAAAATATAAAATATTAATAGGAGATTTAATAGAAGATATAAAAATGGTAGATAAAACACAGCTAGATACAACATTAAAAATAGGAATATTAACAAAAGAAATGGAAAATGAAGAAAACTTAAAATTATATCGAGAAAACTTTGACATAGTCCTAACAGAAGAAGAAAATTTAGAAGAGATTATGCAAAAGGTAATTCATTAACAAGAAATTTGACTGTATAAACATTTTTAAAGATTCTCGGCTACCCTCCATTACGTTTAAGAAATTCTAAAGATAAAACTGCAACGATACCCGAAGACAGGACCCTTTACAGTTTTATCTTAAGAATTTACTAAAACTATTTCGGTCACATTCGAATCATTAAAAAATATTTATACAGTCAAATTTGCAAAAACGTCCCTACTTAGACATTTCAATCAAATCTTTCCAATATTTTTTAGGCATAAATTGCATTTGACATTTAGAATTTTTTCTTTCTTTTATTGCAATAGTTTTAAAAAACATTTTCCATAAATCTTGATAAATTTTTTCATTAGCTGATATTTCAGGTATTTTTAAATTTTTACTATCTACAATCCTATATTCTGTACAATTATATATAAAACAAATATCTCTATTTTTATCATGAATAATAAAATTCATTGAAGGTAATCTATTAATAAAATGATGCCCTAATGGTTCTAGTATATTATTATCAGGATGAATTACTGCATAACAAAGATTATCTCCAATTTCTTGAAAACGTAATAATCCTTTTAATTTATGACATTCTGCTAAAGCCCTTCTTCTCATATTAATTACTTTAAAGACATAAGAAACAGTAAGCATATTATTTATCTTAGGTCCAATATCAAAACCATTACATAAGTATTTTAATATATAAATTTCTTTATCCTTTTCATTGCAAAGAAAAGCATTATAACTATTATATAAAGCATCATAACAAATATTTTTTTCAATACCATTAAAAACTCTTTTAGATTTTTCATAATCAGTTTTTACATACACAGGATTATCTAAAAAATTCTCCACATAATCATTATAACTATAAATTTTTTGTGGTAATACCTTATTTGAATAAGAATCAAAAACAATAGTTAAAAAACCATCAAAAGTACCATCATATACATATATTTTATTTATAAGCTTCCAGTTAGACATTTTATTTTATCCTCCTTTGTCGGTTGTAATTTATTAAATAATAAAGATTTTTCTTTTGTTAAATAACCATAATTATTATCATAGCTATTACTAAAAAGTGATAACTGTTCAAAATTCATCTTTTTATTACTATCTAATCTTTCTTGATACATTAAATTTGTTTCGATAAAATTTTGATTAAATTTATAAACCTTATCAAAATATTTCCCTTTACAAGTTATAAAATATTTAGCTCTTTTTAAAACAACACCTAATTTTTTCAAAGCATCAAAATCAAGTAAAAAACTTCGTCTTGCTCTAATTATTTTTTTTGCAGAAATGACACCAATACCAGGAATTCTAAGTAAAGTAAAATAATCAGCACTATTTATTTCAATAGGGAATTTATCAATATTCCTTAAAGCCCAATCACATTTAGGGTCTAAAATATGATTGAAATTTGGATGTGTTTCATCTAAAAGTTCATCTGCTTTAAATCCATAAAAACGTAGTAACCAATCTGCTTGATAAAGTCTATTTTCTCGAAGCAGAGGTGGTGCTTCTAATGTAGGCAAATTCTTATCATTATTCACACTTATATATGCAGAATAATATACTCTTTTTAATTTTAGTTTTTGATATAATCCTTCCGAAAGTTTTAGGATTTTCAAATCACTTTCAGGTGTTGCTCCAATAATCATTTGAGTGGTTTGACCAGCTGGAACAAATTTAGGTTTAAATCTACTTTTAATTAATTTATTTTGTTCAATATTGTTAGAAATATAGTTCATTGGTTTTAAAATTCCTGTTTTTTCTTTTTGAGGAGCTAGCAATCTTAAACTATCATTAGAAGGAAGTTCAATATTAATACTCATTCTATCAACTAAAGTACCTAATTTATCAATTAATTCTTGACTTGAACCAGGAATAGTTTTACAATGAATATATCCATTAAAATTATATTCTTCTCTTAAAATCCTTGCAGTTTCTACTAACATTTCCATAGTATAATCAGGAGATTTAATAACAGCAGAACTTAAAAATAAACCTTCAATATAATTTCTTTTATAAAAATTAATAGTCAAATCAGCAATTTCTCTAGGTGTAAATGTAGCTCTTTTTACAGAATTTGTAGCACGATTAATACAATATTTACAATCATACATACAAGAATTTGTCATTAAAATCTTAAGTAAAGAAATACATCTACCATCAGCACCCCAACTATGACAAATACCAGAAACATGACCATTTCCAATACCATTATTAACATTTTTTCTATTACTCCCACTAGAACTACAAGAAGCATCATATTTAGCAGAATCAGCTAATATTTTTAGTTTTTCATATATATCCATAACATAACCTCACATACCAAACATTTGTACA
>CALXXH010000101.1 GCA_944392635.1 uncultured Clostridia bacterium
ATTCCAACTTTTTTCATTTTGTCCTAGTCCGTGAACTAAAATATTTATCATTTTTAAATCTCCCTTATTTATTGTAAGTTATCTTTTCACTTTATATTTTAACTGAATATAAGAATTATCTAATTTATTACATTCAATAAGTTCTAATGCTTTTAATTTGTTTAATTCTTCTGGATAACTAATTGCCTCTCCATCAATTAGAGTAGATACATCTTTGCCTCCTACTAATAATGGAGCAATTACTATATTTACATAGTCAATTAAGTTGTTTCTCAAAAAAAGTCCATTAAGATTTCCTCCAGATTGAATTGTTAATCTTTCAGCATTATATTTACTAGATAAATCTTCTAATAATCTTGTTAGGTCTAATTCTTCATAATATAAAATGTCTAAATTATCATATCTATCTGTTAAAGAATATGCAATATGATTTTTATTTGTTGTAACTAATATTAGGCTTTCTACCCAATTGCAAATATAATCTATTCCATTTTCATTTAAATGTGGCTTATTATCAATAATAACAAATTTTACTTCGATTTTATTATGATATTCCTTCCTATCATTAACACCAATTTTTGCCATTACTCTACCGGTATTTAATGAAAAATAATCAGTAGTAGATTCTATTTCATAATACTGGTGTAATCCTTCTTTAACGCCATCAATTTCACACCAATCTTTATCTGCATCTAATTCATCAGTATTCCCACTACTAATCTTACCGTCAAGAGATTCTAACATAAATAAAGTTGTTATCGGTCTTTTTTTCACTTTAAATCATCTCCTCTATAAATGAATTACTATTAGTCATAGAGGATTATATCATACTTTCTACAAAAAGCAATTAATTTAAACTAATTGAGATAATTTATAAAATTGGACCTTTATCATAATCTCGCTTTTTTTGTTCTTCATCATCTGTTTTTTCTTCTTCATTTTCTTCTACTATAACATTATCTTTTTCATTTAGATTTAATAGTGCATTTACTCTATCTAATCGAACAGATTTTTCTTTCAGTTCGTCTTCTTTGTCAAATGGAACTTTGACTTCAATTTTTGCGTTTTCATATTGTTGGTTTAGATTTTCTAGCTTAATTTTAGTATTTTCTACTGTTTTCTCCATATCTGCAAGTGCATTATCAATTCTTGTTATATTTCCGAAAACGTCTTTACCTAATTTAACAATATATGAAGAATTATTTTTTATATCTAAAATAAAATCTCCAGATACTATTTCAAGGTACATTTTCATACCTTTATATGATCCTATTTCTTCTGGCTCTCTATCAGTTTTATTTTTACATATTTCTAGTATCATTTTACCTGCTTCGTCTTTTTTATTATACTGCTTACCTTTTAAAATCATAGGAGAAAACTTATCTTCATTATTAATTTTTGTATTTTCCTTTACGATTTCAATATCTTTTTGAACATTAGCTAATAAATCTTCATTCTTTTTTATTTCAACAGGATAATATTTTACTAACGCATCCTCTAATGCATAAATTTGACTTAAATAACTTTGCTTTAGTAACTTTAATTTTGAGACCTCTGCGTCTAAGTTTGTTTTTTCTATTATTAATGGATTTCCTGCTGCTAAGGCTTTTATTTCTGCATAAGAAAGTGCTTTTTCATCAATATCTTCTGCTGAACGAACTATTGACTTTGACGTCATTATTTGAGATATAAATCTTTGTTTATTTTCTACTAACTGATATAAATAGGCATCAAATGTTCCCTCTGTAACATAAGTGAATACATCAATTTCATCATTTTCATTTCCTTGCCTTATTCCGTCTGCCGATTTCTTTGTGTTAAGTCTGCAGGTCTCCAAGGGCAGTCTAAATGATGAATAGC
Source organism: uncultured Clostridia bacterium (assembly GCA_944392635.1). GTDB lineage: Bacteria > Bacillota > Clostridia > TANB77 > CAG-508 > CAG-269. Next base: position 1,861 of record CALXXH010000101.1, read on the forward strand.
TTTTATCTTTGTTTGCACATTTGTACCAGCCCCCATTTTATTAGTTGAGCCCATTAAAACTCTTACTTGTCCACTTCTGACTTTTGCAAATAATTCTTTTTTCCTTGTTTCCGTATTTGCATCGTGAATAAAAGCAATCTCAGATTCTGGTATGCCTTTTACTATTAGCTTTCTTTTTAAATCTGTATAGACATCTGTAAAAATTCTATCTTTAAGTTGCCATTTTCCATCTTTTTCTTCCATCTCGTAAGGATTATCATCTGCACTTAACACCTTTGGAGTTGATAAATCACAAAATACTAATTGAGTTGACCTTTTATCTTTGTTTTCTTCCCATATCTTATATATGTTGTTAGCACAACTATTTACTTTACTATCTTGAAAGTCTGGTAACATTTCATTTATTAGTCTTTGATCTAGTGCTAACTTTCTACCTTCATTAGTTATTTTTAACATATTATCTTTTTTAGGATCAACTTGTTTATTTCTAATTGCCTCCGCTCTTTCTCCTAATTTTTCTACCATTTCTTTTTGTATATCACTAGGCTTAACAACTACATTATGAAAATTAGCTTTCGGTACTGGTAGTTTTAATGTTTCAGCAGTTTGTATATCAGCAATTTCCTTAAAAAGACTCATTAGCTCTGGGAGATTATAAAATTTAGCGAATCTAGTTTTTGCTCTGTATCCCGTTCCGCTCTGGTGCAAGCTCTATTGCAGTAACAGTTTCTCCGAACGTACTTGCCCAACTATCAAATTGTATCAAATCTCTTTTTTCTAAAGCATTATACTGCAAATACCTCTGCATAGTGTACATTTCTACCATTGAATTAGAAATTGGTGTTCCAGTAGCAAAAATAATTCCTTTCCCTTGCGTGAGCTCATCTAGATATTGACATTTCATAAATAAATCGGAACTTTTTTGTGCTTCAGTTTGTGCAATTCCACCTACGTTACGCATTTTAGTAAATAAAAACAAGTTTTTAAAATAATGTGCTTCATCTACAAAAATTCTATCACACCCTAATTGTTCAAACGTTACTACATCATCTTTTTTACTTTGATTATTTAATCTTTTTAACTTTTCTTCTATTTTCTCTCTACTCTTCTCTAGTTGTTTTATAGAATAATACTCTCCATCATTATTTTTTAAATCATTTATTCCTAATGCTAAATCATTTATTTGCCTCTCTAATATTTTTACTTGCCTTTCTTTTGACATAGGTATTTTTTCAAATTGACTATGTCCGAATAATTATTGCATCGTATTCTCCAGTAGCTATTTTACTACAAAATTTTTTTCGGTTATTGGTTGCAAAATCTTTCTTAGTGGCGACTAATACATTAGCTGATGGGTATAATTGTAAAAATTCAGACGCAAATTGTTCAATAATATGGTTTGGTACAACAAATAAAGATTTACTACACAAACCAAGCCTTTTTGATTCCATAGCTGCTGCTACCATTTCAAATGTTTTCCCTGCACCAACTTCGTGAGCTAATAAAGTATTTCCTCCATATAATATATGTGCAATCGCATTTACTTGGTGGTTTCTTAAAGATATTTCTGGATTTATTCCACCAAACGTTATATATTTTCCATCATATTCTCTAGGTCTTATATTATTAAAATTTTCATTATAATAAGTTACTAGCCTTTCTCGTCTGGCTTGGTCTTTCCAAATCCAATCTTCAAATTTATTTTTTATTAAATCTTGTTTTGCTTGTGCCATTGCAGTTTCTTTAGTATTTAATACTCTTTGCTCTTTTCCATCTATGTCAATAACTGTATCAAATATTCTTACATCTTTTAAATTTAGAGTTGTTTCTATTATTTTATAAGCATTTGCTCTAACTGTTCCATAAGTGTTTATTGCTTTTATATTTCCAGAATCTTCACTTTTTCCACTTATATTCCACTCCGATGTATATTTTGAATAATGTACTTTTATATAGTCTCTTTTTCGATTATTGGTTTCTAGTAATTCAAACATAAATTCTTCAATATCTGATGGTGGTATCCACGTTGCACCAAGTCTAACACTTATTTCACTAGCTGATAAATCTTTTATTTTTACTTGTTCCAATGCTTTTACATTTGCTTCATAATTAGGATCGTTTTCTGCGAATCTTTTAGCAACTTTTAGTTTTTCTCTAACATTACCAGAAAGATATTCATCTGCAGTTACATATTCTTCTATTATAGGATCTTTGTAAATACTACCCTCTAAATCTTTTACAAGTTCTTCTTGTGTCTTTCCTGTTAGCTCTTGCATAAATTCAATATCAACTCTGGCTTTTTCTGATATTGATAAGATTAGAGCATCAATGCTATTATCCGCTTTGGTAATTACTTTATTAGGTTTAATTGTTCTTTTTGAAAACATATCTGCTTTTCTAACAAATTGTTTGTTTTCGTTTAGTATTTCTAATGAGCATAATAAATAATAACTGCTATCTTCTGAGAATGCTCTTTCATTTGTTCTGCTATTTATTATTCCATAATTTTTTACAAAACTATTATATAAACTGTTTAATTTAGCTTGAATCTGTTTTATATCTTCATCAGAGCCATCGTCTAATTGTGCCTCTATTAAATCTCTGACACAATCTCGTATGGATATCATACCTTTTATTCTATTTACTGTTGTTAGTGGTAAGCCTTGCAAATACATTTGACTATTTTCTCTATAATATACTTGTTCATCAATTATTGTATATGAGAAATTTCTTACACTTGGATCTGCAGGAACGCTTTTATCTTCATCATCTTCAATATCTATTTGATAATCTTCTATTTCTGCATTTAAGTTTTGTATTGCAACTTCCAGTAATTCTTCTAAGTCAGCATTTTCGTAAGCCTTGCACGCATAGTCCATACCGTATTGTGTTGATATCTGTTGCATTTCTCCTAAAATCATTTGAGGATGTTCAATAAAATATTTGTTCATTTTAATACCATCG
>CALXXH010000102.1 GCA_944392635.1 uncultured Clostridia bacterium
GAATTAGATTCAACTAATCAAAAAGCAAAAATTGGATTTGTTGATAATTTTGAAGAAAGAGATGTTTTTATAAAAGACTTATATGAAAATTAATAGTTATTAATTAAAGAGAAGAGCTTACATATAAATAAACTCTTCTCTTTATTATTAAAATTCCATTTTATCTTCAACCCAAGTTGCTATATCATCAATTTTCAATCTAATTTGTTCCATAGTATCTCTATCTCTAATTGTAACAGTATCATCTTCTAATGTATCAAAATCTATAGTTACGCAATATGGTGTTCCTATTTCATCTTCTCTTCTATATCTCTTTCCTATACTTCCTGCCTCATCATAATCACACATAAATCTCTTTGATAACATTGTATATACTTCATTAGCTTTTGCTGATAATTTCTTAGAAAGTGGTAAGACAGCTACTTTAAATGGTGCTAAAGCTGGATGTAAATGTAATACAACTCTTGTATCATTTTCATCTATTTTTTCTTCATCATAGCTATTACATAAAAATGCTAATGTTACTCTGTCTGCTCCAAGTGATGGTTCTATACAATATGGTACATATTTTTCGTTTGTTTCTGGGTCTGTATATGTGAAATCTTCTTTAGAAACTTTCATATGACTGCTTAAATCATAATCTGTTCTATCTGCAATTCCCCATAATTCTCCCCAACCAAATGGGAAGTTAAATTCTATATCTGTTGTTGCATTACTATAATGTGATAATTCTTCTTTTGAATGATCTCTTAGACGTATATTTTCTTCTTTAATTCCAAGTCCTAATAACCATTCTTTACAATATTTTTTCCAATACTCTTGCCACTCTAAATCTGTTCCTGGCTTACAGAAGAATTCTAATTCCATTTGTTCAAATTCACGAGTTCTAAATATAAAGTTTCCTGGTGTTATTTCATTTCTAAAAGCTTTACCAATTTGTGCAATACCCATTGGCAATTTCTTTCTAGTTGTTCTCATAACATTTTTAAAATTAACAAAAATTCCTTGTGCTGTTTCAGGTCTTAGGTATATTTCAGCTGTTTTATCCTCTGTTACTCCTTGGAATGTTCTAAACATTAAATTGAATTTTCTAATATCTGTGAAATTATGTCCTCCACAATTAGGACATGGTATTTGGTTGTCATTTATAAATTTAACTAAAGCTTCATCTGTCATACCATCAGCTATCATGTCTTCACCTTTTTCATGAGCCCATTCTTCAATCATTTTATCTGCTCTATGTCTTGTTTTACATTCTTTACAGTCAATTAATGGGTCTGAAAATCCTCCAACATGACCAGATGCCACCCATGTAGTTGGATTCATTAAAATTGCTGCATCTAATCCAACATTATGTGGATTTTCTTGTATAAATTTCTTTCTCCATAAAGCTTTAACATTATTCTTTAGTTCTACTCCCAAAGGTCCATAATCCCAAGTATTGGCTAATCCTCCATAAATTTCACTTCCAGAATAAATATATCCTCTGCTTTTGCATAAGTTAACAATTGTGTCCATTGATTTCAACATAAAAATTCCTCCCTTATTTTTTATTTACTAGCACCTCGAAAGATTTTTGCTATTGAGATAAAAATGTGCAGGATGCTGATTTTTACCTTAATTAATATAAATTAATCAAAAGTAGTAAGATGTGCATTTTTATTGAAATAGCAAGCTGAAAGCGTACTTTTGTACGTTGAAGTTTGCTATTGAGATAAAAATGTGCAGATTGCTGCTTTTCATTAATTTAAAACAAAAAACTTTCGAAACCTAGCATATAGCTAGGGACGAAAGTTATATTCCGCGTTTCCACCCTAATTCCTAAAACAAAAATGTTTTAAGCACCTTAATTTATATTGTTACTCCAAAGCTCCCCATACGAATTTATTATTGGTATCCCACCTACACCAACTCTCTAAAAATAAATTTACCGTACTTTTTCTTCTTCATCGCAACTATTAATTTTGTATATTATATTATTATCCTAAAAAAATGTCAATAATTTGTACAAAAAAACTTGATATTTTTATTCTTTTATGCTAATATATTAATGTTGTTATAAATAATATATTTATATAGGGGTATAGTGTCAATGGTAGCACATCGGTCTCCAAAACCGCCTGTGTGGGTTCGAATCCTACTACCCCTGCCAATTTTATTTTTATTAATATTATTATTTCAAATTTTATTCAAATATATTCATAAATTTATTTGAGGTGATTCGTATTTTCAAAAATTTTTTTAAACTTTTTTATATCTTTGTTATTTTTATAACAATATTTATATGTATATTCTTTATTCCATTTTTTAATTCTAGTTATACTGCAAATACAGATTCTGGAGAAATAATAGACTTTAATCCAAATGGTTTCGTTTGGCCAATTCCAGGATATACAAGAATAAGTTCATATTTTGGAAAACGAAAATCTCCAACAAGTGGTGCATCTTCTTCACACTCTGGAATTGACATTCCTGCACCTGAAGGTACAAAATTTATTGCAGTTGCTGATGGTGAAATTACATTTACACAATTTTTAGGAGCTGGTGGATATACTATTACCCTTTCTTTTGCAAATTACAAAATAACCTATTGTCATTGTTCTCCTAACTATATTGTAAAAGTAGGTGACAAAATTAAACAAGGACAAGTTATTGGACATGTTGGACCTAAATATGTTTATGGAGTAAAAGGAAATCAATATACTGATTCTACTGGCAAACCAACAAATGGAGCAACTACAGGTACACATCTTCATTTTGGAATTAGAATAGATGGTAAATATCAAAATCCTTTAGACTTTTTTAGTTGAAATTTTTCTTTGTTTTATGTTAATATATAAGATATAAACTGCAAGGAGGTAAAGCATTATGACAAAAGTGAAACGGAGTAAATGGAACTTTTCCATTCTCCACAATGGAGAGAAGGGTGTAAGCAATTTGTTTGCAATCTTTGCGATTGTAACTATTATTGCCATTCCAATCATCCATTTTATCTTTCATCTTCCAGTTCTTACTTGTATAATTATTTCATTTGTGGTATTTTGGGCAATACCTACAATAATCTCAGTTATACTTGGATTTACTGGGGCCTTCACCGAAGGCGATGACGAAGAAAGATGAGCAACAAAAAAGAGGGATTACTTTTAACTGAAAGTTTTCCCTCTTTTATTTACATATCGTCATCTTCTTCATCACAGCCATGGTATCCTCCACATCTACCATTGCAATTATGATTTTCTTCTTCATCAGTATCTCCTGACCAGTCTAACTCAATGACATTTTGACATTCTGGACAAGTTACTTCTGTTCTATTTTCATCTACATCAATGAAGAATTCATAATCACAATAAGGACATACAATTTCAAAATCAAATTCACCATCTGTATAGATATCTTTTTCTATATTATCTAATACTTGTTGCATTTTAGCCATTTTGTCATCTAATACTTTTTGAGTATTTTCTAATTTTTCAATTTCTTCTTTTTTATAATCCATAATATAATCCATTTGGTCTAATATTACATCTAAAAAAGAAGCAAATCTTACTTTAATATATTCTAAATCTTCTGGATCCTTTATATTTTTTTCTATGTCATCTAAAAAACTTTTATATTCGTTTTTTAATTTCCCCATTTCGTCAATCACCTTTCTTAAATTCTTTCCATGTATTCACATGTTCTAGTGTCTATTTTTAAAATATCTCCAATGTTTACGAATAATGGAACTTGGATTTCTAATCCAGTTTCTAGTTTTGCTGGTTTTCCTGAAGTTGTTGTTGTATTTCCACTAAATCCTGGTTCTGTATATGTAACTTCTAATTCAACAAATGTTGGTGGTTCAACTGCAAATATATTACCTTTATATGATAATATTGTAACTTCCATATTTTCTTTCAAATATTTTAAACAATCACCTAATTGTTCTTTATTTAATGGTATTTGATCATATGTTACATTATCCATAAAGTAATATAAATCACCATCATTATATAAATATTGCATTGCTTTTTTCTCAATTTCTGCTGCTGGGAATTTATCTGAAGGGTTAAAAGTTTTTTCTAATGTTGCTCCTGTTATTACATTTTTTAATTTTGTTCTAACAAAAGCTGATCCCTTTCCTGGTTTTACATGTTGAAATTCTACTATTCTATATACATTTCCATCCATTTCAAATGTTGTTCCATTTCTAAAATCTCCTGCTGAATATACTGATGCCATAATTATTTCTCCTTTCAATTTCTCTTAATTTCTAAATTTAACATTACTTATTTTACCACATTTTTAGCCATAAATCAATACTTTTACAATTTTTATATATTACATTTCACATTTTTTGGTTTAATTGTTATATTTTTTTAATTACGAATGTGACGTGAAATAGTTGTATAAATTCTTAAACTTAATTAAATGAGGAAGCGATGCTTTAGACAGTGAGAGGCTCGTTTGATTAAGTTTTAGAATTTATAAACTATGTAACAAGCCGAGTAATTCAAAAAAACATAACAATTAACAATAATTTTAATAGATTAATTTTCAACATTCTATATTATAATATAATTTTTCTCAGATTTTGTTAAACTTATACAACCAAATTTTGTAATTTGAACTGTATCTTCTATTCTAACTCCAAATTTTCCTGGTATATATATGCCTGGTTCATTTGTAACTACCATATTTTCTCTTAATTGTGTATCTTGAGAATAACTAACATATGGTGGTTCATGAATTTCAAGTCCAACTCCATGACCTAAACTATGAATTAAATCATAATTATTTAATTTAAAATCATTTTCTACCATTTTAGTTAA
>CALXXH010000103.1 GCA_944392635.1 uncultured Clostridia bacterium
TAATCTTTTAATATATGCTTCTAATGTTTCTCTTCTTGCTCCTGGTCTTGAAGCTGATATTGCATCTGCTGCTTGTACTAAAACTGCTTCTAATGTTTGTGGTTCAACATCACCATGATGTGCTTCTACAGCATTTATTACAATTGGATTTTCTTTATATTTTTTTAGTATTTCTACTCCTATTTCAACATGTGTTCCTTCCATGTCATGGTCTAAAGCTTTTCCAATATCATGTAATAATCCTGCACGTCTTGCAAGTTTAGGATCTAAACCTAATTCATCTGCCATAATTCTTGCTAAATTAGATACTTCGATAGAATGATTTAAAACATTTTGACCATAACTTGTCCTATATTTTAATTTTCCTATCAATTTAACTATATCTGGATGAAGTCCAATTACACCTGTTTCTAGAACGGCTCTTTCTCCTTCTTCCTTTATAGTATTATCTACTTCTTCTTTAGCCTTTTCAACCATTTCTTCAATTTTTGCTGGATGAATTCTTCCATCATCAATTAGTTTTTCTAAAGCAATTTTTGCAACTTCTCTTCTTAATGGATCAAATCCTGATAATACTACTGCTTCTGGTGTATCATCAATTATTAAATCAATTCCTGTTAAAGTTTCAAGAGCTTTTATATTTCTTCCTTCTCTACCTATAATTCTACCTTTCATATCATCATTTGGTAATGATACAATTGAAACAGTAGTTTCTTGAGAGTGGTCTGCTGCACATTTTTGTACTGCATAACATAAAATCTCTTTTGCGTTCTTTATAGCTGTTTCTTTGGCATTTTGTTCTTTTTCACGAATTAACGCTGCCTTTTCAGCTGTTAATTGTTTGTCCATTTCTGCTAAAAGTTTTTGTTTAGCTTCTTCTTTAGTCAAAGATGCTATTTTTTGAAGTTGTATAACTTCCTCTTCATGTAATTTTTCAATTTCTTGCTTTTGATTTTCAACTTCTTGAATTTCTCTTTCAAGGTCTTTTTCCCTTTTTTCGAAATTGTCAGAACGCCTTTCTAAATTTTCTTCTTTTTGAATCAATCTTGCTTCTTGTTTTTGTACTTCGCCTCTTCTTTCTTTAATCTCTTGATCTAACTCTTTTCTGCTATTCATTATTTCTTCTTTTGCTTTGAAAATTTCTTCTTTTTTCAAATTTTCTGCTTCTATTTTAGCTAAATCAACTAATCTTTTTGCCTCATTTTCTGCTCCTTGAATTTTAGATTCTGCAACTTTTTTTCTATATGCCATTCCAACTGGCACTCCAATTGCAAATGAGATTAAGATAGACGCGATAATAATTACGATTGTCATAATTATACACCTCTTTCTTATTTAATTTTCAATGTTCGAATAAATATATATTAATTATTTTCATATATTTTTCCTACCTATTATATTTTATCTTTATTATTGTAAACTGTCAAGGTTTTTTAAACAAAAAGACAAAGAAGTAGTCTATATTGTAATATATTCTACTTCATTTCCACAATAATCTAAGAATTTTTTTAGTCCATCAAATGTTATTAATACACTTGCTTCATTTGTATTTGGATGGAAAGATATTTTTTCTTTGCTTTTTAAATCTTTATCAATTAAAACTTCTACCTTTTTTTCTTTATCGTTTAATAATCCCATTGGACTTACATGACCTGCTTTTAATCCTAAATATTTATCTAGTCTTTCATCTGAAGCAAAGCTTAATCTTGTTGCATATGCTTGTTCTTGTACTTTTTGAAGGTTTGCTTGTTTATCTCCACATAGTAATACTAAAAAATGTCTTTTTCCTTTTTGATCTCTCAAAAATAGGTTTTTACAAAGTTCTGCTCCTTTAAATATTGCAGGGTCTAAATTTTCCATATCATCAATAGTATACACTGCTGGGTGTTTCACTAATTCATAGTCTATTCCTAATTCTTCTAATTTTTTTAACACTTCTTCCATAATTTAATCTCCTTACATGTTTTTCTTATTTTATTAAGTTGATTTAAATTTGTCAAGTCATATTTACATCTTTTTATACTTATGTTAAAATCTATTAGCAACTTTTTAAATGTATTTATGGTATACTGTTTTTTTAGTATATCGAAAAAAGGAGGAGTTTAAATGAATTTCTTTAAAAACTTGGTACGGAAAGAAAGAATAAGGGACTTAGCAGCTTACAAAAGTAATATTGAATATTACAAGAATATAGCAGAGGCTGAGAAAATAACTATTGACAATTTACAAAAGTTGATAGATGATTTACCTATTAATAATACGGGTTTTAGTCCATACTGGAGTGCAGGATATAAAAATGATTATATTAAACAACTACATGTACATCATACACAACTTAGTGATGCACTTGGAGAAATTGAATATTGGCAAACGATATATGATGATTTGTATAATAAATTATATCCTGAGCAAAAATGATTTCCGTACATATTTTGGAAAAGTGATTTTCTAAACAAAAAACACTAAGTAAATTAATATACTTAGTGTTTTTTCTAGTCAATATTTTATTTTACAACTTCAACATCAATGTTTAGTTTTTCTCCATTGATATTTGTTTCTGTGTAATCTTTTCTTTCTTCGTTGTAAAGTATTTCTAATGCTAATGTATCATTTTTTATTAAATCTTCATTTTGTTTTATAACTTCTTCTAACATTTCATTTCCAGATACATATAGATTTATTTTATCTAAAACTTCAAATCCTTTATCTTTTCTCATATTTTGAACTTTTGATAAAACTTCTCTTACATATCCTTCTTCTTTTAATTCTTCTGTTATTTGAGTATCTAAAACAACTCCAATTTCTCCTTCTCCACTAAATGCAAAACCATCTTTTCCTTGCATTGTTACAAGTAGATTTTCAGCATTTAATGCTATTTGAGTATCATCAATTTCTATATATTCAACTCCACCATTTTTTACTGTATTTGCTAAATCCATTTGATTTTTCTTTGAGATTTCTTCTCTTATTCTAGGAATTAATTTTCCATATTCTTTTCCTAAAACTGGTAGATTAGGTTTGATTTCAAAATCAACATATTTACTCATTTCAGCACCAAGTACTACTTCTTTTACATTTAGTTCTTCTTTTACAATGTCTTCATAATATTTTGGTAATGTGTCTACTGAAATTAACATTTTTGAAAGTGGTTGTCTGTTTTTAATATTTGCTACATTTCTACTACTACGACCTAGTTTTACAATTTTATATGCTAAGTCCATTTCTTTTTCAAGCTCTTTATTTATTTCATTTTCATCCACTTCTGGCCATAAGCATAGATGTACACTTTCAGGTGCATTTTCATCTAAATTAACAACTAGATTTTGATATATTTCATCTGTTATAAATGGAACAAATGGTGCTGCTACTTTTATTAATGTTGTTAGAACTCTATATAATGTAACATATGCTCCTATTTTCTCATCATTTAATTCTTGGCTCCAGAATCTTTCTCTATTTCTACGTACATACCAATTTGAAAGTTCATCTGTAAAATCTTCGATTAATAGTGCTGCATTTGTAATATCATAATTATCTAATTTTTCTGCTACATCTTTTACAAGTGTATTTAATTTAGAGATAATCCATTTATCCATTACATTTGTTAATTCAAAATCACTATATTTTAATGGATTGAATTGGTCTATTTCTGCATATAGTACATAGAAAGAATATACATTCCATAATGTACTTATAAATCCTCTTTGAGTTTCTTGAACAAGTTTTAATCCAAGTCTTTTTGGAAGCCATGGAGCGCTACATGTATAGAAATGCCACCTTGTTGCGTCTGCACCTACTGTATTTAGCAGTTCCATTGGATCTACTCCATTACCTTTTGATTTAGACATTTTTTGTCCATGCTCATCTAATACGTGGCCAAGTACTATACAGTTTTCAAATGGTGTTCTATTAAATAGTGCTGTTCCAATAGCAGTTAAAGTATAGAACCATCCTCTTGTTTGGTCAACAGCTTCTGAAATAAAGTTTGCTGGGAAGTTACTATCAAACATTTCTTTATTTTCAAATGGATAATGCCATTGTGCAAAAGGCATTGAACCAGAGTCAAACCAACAGTCTATAACTTCTTTTGCTCTTACCATTTTCTTTCCACATTTTGGACATTTCAAATATACATTATCTATATATGGTTTATGAAGTTCGATATCATCTGGACAATCAATTGCTTTTTCTTTTAACTCAGCTATTGAACCAATGCATTCTCTATGTCCACAATTTTCATCCTCACAAGTCCAAACTGGAAGTGGTGTTCCCCAGTATCTATCTCTTGATATTCCCCAGTCAATTACATTTTCTAGGAATTTTCCAAATCTTCCTGTTCTAATTGTATCTGGGTACCAATTTACTTTGTTGTTATTTGCAACTAATTCATCTCTTAGTTTGCTCATTGCAACAAACCAACTTTCTTTTGGATAATATAGAAGTGGTGTGTCACATCTCCAACAATGTGGATATGAGTGCATATGTTTTTCTTTGCTAAATAATTTATTTTGTTCTTTTAACCATTTACAGATATCCTCATTACAATCTCTAACAAATCTTCCAGCCCATGGTTCTACTTCTTCTACGAAATTTCCTTCTTTGTCAACTAGGTTTATGAATGTAATACCATTTTGTTTTGAAACAAGGCTGTCATCTTCACCATATGCAGGTGCTATATGAACAATACCTGTACCATCTGTTAATGTTACATAATCTCCATGGATTACTTCAAATGCTTTTCCTTCTACTTCTCC
>CALXXH010000104.1 GCA_944392635.1 uncultured Clostridia bacterium
AATTTAAATCAGGATTTGTAACATTAATTGGAAGAACAAATGTAGGAAAATCTACATTATTAAATTTACTTGTAGGAGAAAAAGTAGCAGCAATTGCAAACAAAGTACAAACAACAAGAACAGCAATTAAAGGGATAGTAAATAGAGAAAATTCACAAATAATATTTATAGACACACCAGGAATTCATAAACCAAAAACAAAGTTAAATGAAACAATGATAGAAACATCATTTGAAAGTCTTGCAGATAGTGATATAATACTATTTCTAATAGAAGCAACAAGTAATGAAATAGGAAGAGGAGATACAAGAATTTTAGAAAAAATAAAAGAGGCAAAAAGAAAAACAATATTAATAATTAATAAAATAGATTTAGTAAAAAGAGAAAAATTACTAAGTTTAATAGATTTGTATAGAAAAGAATATGATTTTGAAGCAGTAATACCAATTTCTGCAACAAATAGCAAATATAAAGAAATAATATTAGATGAAATAGAAAAGAACTTAAATGAAGGACCTGCATATTATGATATAGAGGAATATACAGATCAAACTTTAAGACAACTTGCTGAAGAAACAATTAGAGAAAAAGCACTAAAACTATTACAAGATGAAGTACCACATGGAATATATGTTGAAGTAGAAAAAATGAAACAAAGAAAAAACAAAAATGGAGAAGACATATATGACATAGAAGCAACAATATATTGCTTAAGAAATTCTCATAAAGGAATAATAATTGGAAAAAATGGAGAAATGCTTAAGAAAATTGGAAGAATGGCAAGAATAGATATGGAAGAAAATTTTGGTGTAAAAATAAATTTAAAAACATGGGTAAAGGTAAAAGAAGATTGGCAGGAGAATGACAATATAGTAAATAAATTTAAATTAAACAAGTAATAAAGAATAAAATTACAAAAAATGCAAAAGATAAATTAAAGGTAAAACTTTAAAAAGGAAGTGATAACATGATTAAAAAAATTGCTTGGGAAGCATTTAAAAATACAGGAGATATAAACACATATTTAGAATTAAAACAAATAGAAGAATTAGAAAAAGGAATTGAACAACCTGAAACAAGTCAATTTCTAAATGAATTAGAAAATACTATTAGTGAACAAAATAACAATAATAAATTAGATTAAAGTAAAAATAAAAAAGAAAAGGTGAAATAAACTAAATGGCAAACACAAAGATAAATGGAGTAGTACTATCAGAAAGTAATATGGGAGATTTTGATAAAATGCTAACAATATTAACACCAAATGTAGGGAAAATCTCATGTGTTGCTAAAGGAGCACGAAGACCAAGAAGTGCTCTTTTAGCTGGTACACAAATATTTTGCTTTGGGGAATATTTGATGTATAGAGGGACAAACACATATCATATAAATTCAGTAGAACCAATAGAAGTATTTTATAACATAAGAACAGACTTAGATAAACTAAAATATGCAGTACATATAAATAAAATAATTCAAGATGTAACACATGAAAATCAAAATTGTTTTAATATATTACAACTATTGTTAAATACTCTATATGTAATATCAGAAACAGAAAAAGACTTGGACTTAGTATTAAGTATATTCAAATTAAGACTAGTAAGTATATTAGGTTTTAAACCAAAAATCGACTCATGTGTTAATTGTAATGAAAAAGAAAATTTAAATCATTTTAGCCTAAGAGATAATGGATTAAAATGTGAAGCATGTGCAAGACAAGACAAATCTTCAATAGAAATGACTGAAAGCACTCTAAATGCAGTAAAATACACAATAACAGCGCCTCCTAAAAAACTATTTTCATTTACAATAAAAGACGAATCATTAGAAGAATTTAAACTAATTTCAAAACTATACTTTAATGAAAAAATGGAAAAAGAGTATAAAATGGAGGAATTATTCTAAAAAACTTGAAAAAAAACGAAATAAAAGATATAATAAATATATACTAGATAACAAACTTAAAAGAAGAGAAGGGAGCGATTTTTATGAAAATAAAAATAACAGGAAAGGAACTAAAGATAACAGATGCAATAAATGATTACGTAGAAAGAAAATTAGACAGAATAGATAAATATTTTGAAGATGCAGAAGCAGAAGTTACTTTAAGAACAGAAAAAAATGAACAAATAGCAGAAATATATGTAACTGCAAATGGAGAAAAATATAGAGCAGTTACAGAAGACAAAGATATGTATGCATCAATTGATAAAGATATTGATATATTAGAAGGACAAATTAGAAAATCAAAAACTAAAAAAGAAAAAATGATGAGAGATGCATCAATAAAAACAATGGAAACAGTAGATGATAAAGAGGCAGAAATTACAGATGAAATTGTAAAAACATCATATTATGAAATAAAGCCAATGTTACCAGAAGATGCAGTATTAAAATTAAAAGAAAAACCAACACATAACTTCTTAACATTTATAAATGTTGAAACAGGAAAAGTAAATGTAGTACATAAATTAAAAGATGGTAAAAACTATGGATTAGTAGAACCAGAAGCATAAACGAAATAAAATAAAAAATCAATTAATCAGTAATAAATACCATTATTTACTACTGATTAATTTTTTGAATTATAAAAAACAAAAAATAAAAGGGGAAAATTATGCTAAAAACAAAGGAAAACAAAATAATATTTTTAATTGTAACAATAATTTCTTTTTTAATATATATCTTTTTTCTAACAGGATATTATTCAGTAGATACAGAAAAAATAGTAAACTTAGGTTATGATGGATATGCAATGAATTATTCTTTTTATGATGGGAGAATAATAATGGGAATAATTTGCATGATTGCAAATAGCTCAAACATAAATTTGGAAGTGTTTTATATAATTTTACTTAGTATATCAATACTAATTTCAGCAATCACAGTATTAAAAATATATGATATTATAAACAAATATAAAAAAACAAGAATTAAGCAAAAAATTATTTTAGTAATAATTTCATTTTGCTACATATTTAATTTTATGACAATAAACAACATGGAGTTTATTGAGTGTATAGTAATGGCAATTAGTGTACTACTTTATATACTAACAGCAGAAAATATAATAATAAAAAAGAACCCAAAAAAAGCATTTATATATGCATTCATAGCAGGAATAACTTACCAAGGTACAATTAATATATTATTTATAACAACAATTTTATTTGCTTTATTAGAAAATAACAAAAAAGAAAAAACTGAAAACAAAAAAATTATATATTCTATAATATGTGTAATAATAGCAATAATATTAAATATAGTAATAAAACAGATAATGGAAATCATAATAGGAAACACTGTACAATCACAGAGATTAAATACAAATATATTTAGCAATGTAAATAAGATGTTTGAAGGAATATATTTATTAATCATAAATTCATTATACTTATTTCCCCAATATGCATATATAATTTTTAATGTAGGTAGTTTAATAATAATTTATATATACTGTATAAAAAATAAAAACATAAAAATATGGTATAATACAATTTTTTTATTTATAATGTCTATTATTAGCAGTTTAATATTACTAGTCATATTCGATGGAATACAAATTACAAATGGAAGAATATTTGAATCAGTAGGAGCAAGTTTTAGTATAATATGGATATATGTATGTATTAAAACAGATATATTGGATAATAAGGGAATATTAAAAAATATATCTATTGCAATAATAACAATATATCTAATATTAAATTGTTATAATATATTAAAAATTACAAAATACTTTAAGCAAATAAATGAAATAGATAAAGAATTAGCGATAAATATAGAAAAAGAAATAAAAGAATATGAAAAAAGTACAAACAAAGAAATAAAATATATAGAAGTAAAATATGGAGAATCATCAAGTTATAAAAATGAAGAAATTAAACCATTAGCATATCATAGAAGTATGAAATTGACAGGAAGATTTAATGAAGACACTGTAAAAATATATACAAATATAGATTTGGAAAAAAGATTTTTTGAAGAAGAACATTTAGAAAAAGTAAAAGATGAACCAATAGTATGTGAAGAAGATACAGTTTATGTGTTAATAAAATAAGGCAGGAAATCAAATCCTGCCTTTATGTATTTAAAAATAAATATATAAAAACAAAATTTAACTTCCTACCTTAAGTGGAATATAATAACTAGTATTCTAGTAATTATTTCATATTTCTTTCAGCTTGTTCGATCATTTTTTTAACCATTTGTCCACCTATTTTACCAGCATCTCTTGAAGAAAGGTCTCCATTGTATCCATCTTTTAAATTAACACCTACTTCACTAGCTACTTCATATTTGAATTTATCTAAAGCAGTCATAGCTTCTGGAACTAATTTTTTGTTTGAATAGTTTGCCATTGTTTTTTCACCTCCTGCAATATTACATTTAAGAAAAAACTTTTGCTTTTTCTAATACTAGAATGTGTAGAAAATGATAAAATTAAACAAGAAATTTTTACCAAAAAAAGAAAATAATTATATTGCAATTTAATGTAAAAAAAAGTATAATAAAAAAGCAAATTAAAAAACAAAAGAAATGAGGTCGAAAAATGTATAAATTAGTAGCAATCGATTTAGATGGAACAATGTTAAATAGTTATGGTGTAGTAACAGAAAATACAAAAAATACAATAAAGAAAACAATAGAAAAAGGAATAGATGTAATAATTGCATCAGGAAGACCAATTGATTCAATAAAAACAATTGCAAATGAAATTGAAAG
>CALXXH010000105.1 GCA_944392635.1 uncultured Clostridia bacterium
GTTCCTTCTACCATGCTCATAGCTGTTTCTATTGTTGCAGCATTTAAGTCTGGCATTTTTTGTTCAGCAATTTCTTTTACTTGTGCTTTTGTTATTTTAGCAACTTTATCTCTATTTGGTTTTCCTGAACCTTTTTGAATTTTAATTGCTTTTTTAATTAATACAGCAACTGGTGGTACTTTTGTAATAAAAGTAAATGATTTATCTTTGTAAACTGTTATTACTACTGGTATAATCATTCCAGGTTGATTTGCTGTTCTATCATTAAATTCTTTTACGAATTGCATGATGTTTACACCACTTGAACCTAAAGCTGGACCTACTGGTGGAGCTGGTGATGCTTTTCCTGCTTCTATTTGTAATTTAATAATATTTGATATTTCCTTTTCTGCCATTTTTATGGCACCTCCTTATTTTATTTTTTGTACTTGTGAAAATTCTAGTTCTACTGGAGTTTCTCTTCCAAACATTGAAACTAAAACTTTTACTTTATGTTTTTCTTTATTTATTTCTTGTACAGTTCCTACAAAACCTTCAAAAGGTCCGTTCATGACTTGTACTTGTTCATTCACATCATAATCCACATTAACAGGTACATCTTCAAATCCCATGTTTCTTATTTCTTCATCTGTTAATGGTATTGGATCTGTTCCTGAACCTACAAACCCTGTAACTCCTCTTGTATTTCTTACAATATACCAAGATTGTTCTGTTACAATCATTTTGATTAATACATAACCTGGGAAAACTTTTCTTAAATTAGTTTTTCTCTTTCCATCTTTGATTTCTATTTGTTCTTCCATTGGAACTATTATATCAAAAAAGTAATCTTCTAATTCTCTGTTTTTTATTGTTTTTTCCAAGTCTGCTTTTACTTTATTTTCATATCCTGAGTATGTATGTACTACATACCATCTAGGATTAGTATCATAATCTTTTTGAGACATTGTAATATAAGCCTCCTTTATAAAATAACTTTTGCAATTTATATTATTCTGTTACATTTGTATCTGCTGTATTTGTTTCTTCTGTATTAGATTCTGTTGTATTTGTTTCTTCTACTGAATTAGCCTCATTTTCTGTTGTTTCGTTTGTTGTATTTTCACTAGAAGTTGTATTATCCTCTGTTGTATTATTTTCTGCAGCTGTATTTTCAGTTGTCTCATTTGTTGTAATTACTTCTTTTATTTTTTCTATACCATGAGTATTTGCTGCTTCAAATATAACATCTAATACAAATACAATTACTGCTGTTATTAATACAATTGTTATAACTGCAACAGTATTATTTACTAATTGCTTTGGTGTTGGCCAAATTACTTTTTTTAATTCAGCTTTAAAGTCTTTGAAAAAACTTTTCTTGTTTTTACTATTTTCTTGTTTTTTTGACTTATTATCTTTTTTAGCCATTTTATATCCTCCTTAAAATAGCTTGTACTATTTTGTTTCTTTATGTGTTGTACGTTTTTTACAGAACTTACAATATTTAACGATTTCTAATCTATCTGTATTATTTCTCTTGTTTTTTGATGTCATGTAATTTCTTCTTTTACATTCTGTACATTCTAGTGTAATATTTTCTCTTGGTCCTTTTGCTGCCATATGAATAACACCTCCGTATTTACATTACTTTACTTTTTTAAAACGATGTGAGCATATGTCCGTAATTACATATGCTAGAATATTTTACCACTTTTCTTTTCTTCTGTCAATGGATTTTTCTAAATTTTCCAAGGTTTCTGGTGATTTTTTTGATTTTATGTTAAATATGTGGTATAATTAATTTGTAACAAAAAATTTTTTTGCATAAAAGGAGGTAGCGTATGTTTAGCATACCAAGGTATGAGCTCCCAGCAGAGGAGCATAAGAAACGGAATGAACTTAATGTAAAAGCAGGAGATGAATTTAAATCTTCTGTTAAGGATTTTCCGGAAGAACTTCTGGAAAAGCTCGACTATATGGTTGAGCTACCGGATGAAATTCCAATGGCTTTAAATCCCAAATGGAGGGATAGACTTTTTGGAGCAGTTAACACAGTAGAGAAATCTGGTTGTGTTGCTTTTACTTCAAAAGTTGTCTTGGACCATTTTTCAATTCCAGTTTCTATGGAAAGTCTTTTGACTGAAATAGAAGATAAGGGCTATAGGCTCTGGAAATTGAAAAACAGGAAGAAGACATTAAGTATGGCTCATCCAGATTTGGAAAAGATAAAAATGGCTTTTCCTGAAGATGCTGAAATTCAAAGTTGCAAAACTTTGGAGGAAGTCTATGAAGTTGCCGGAGAACCCGATGGCATCGGTGGTTCAGCATTTGCAATTGATGCTATCATTAAATGTCTTGCACCACATGGCAATGAGTTGTCAATAGCTTATGACACCCGTATACGGAGTTTTAACAAACTGTTAGATAACCTTGAAAAAGGTTATCCTGTACCACTTAGAGTACAGAACTCTGTTTACCACAATGATTCTAATCGCGTGGGTGGCCACTATGTGACACTCTTTGGAATCAAAAATGGTAAAGCTATTGTTGTAGACAGTAGTTTTACTGAAACTGCTGGAGTTCGTATGCTTCCAGTAAAACAGTTACTGGATGCAGTAACATTTGCAAATCCTAGTCTTGTCTTTGTATGGGACCTGTCAGTTTGCGAATAACCTCAAAAAAGAAGGAACTAGCTATAAGTTCCTTCTTTTTATTATATATTAATATATTTTTTCTTGTTTCTATTTTATTTTTTCTTTTTCTTTTTTTGTACAGAAAATCCAAATTTTCCTAATTTTTTTCCTAACGAATAATAATGACCATTTGAATATGCAATTAGGTCACATTTAGAAATATCAAATGCTCCTTTTTCATCTATGTATTTTTCATCTGCTCTTATTGCTAATACTTCAGCTACAAACATATGATGTGAGCCTAATTCTTTTATTTCCTTTACTCTACATTCTATTGATACAGGGCTTTCTTTTATCATTGGACATTTTACAAATTCTGCTTTTTCTTTATGCAAATTCATTTCTTTAAATTTATCAAATTTTGCTCCTGATCTTACTCCACACCAATCTGTTGCTTTTACTAAATTCTTATTTGTTAAATTTATAACAAATTCTTGTTGCTCTTTTATTAAATTATATGAATATCTTGTTGGTCTAACAGAAATATATACAGTAGCTGGGTTAGTATTTAATATTCCTGTCCAAGCTACTGTTATAATATTTGATTTTTCCATTGTTCCACAACTTACCATTACTGCTGGTAATGGATAAATAAATGTTCCTGATTTCCAAATTGCTTTGCTCAAAATTATTCTCCTTTTTATTTATATTTATTATCTTTCCTCATTTGAATCTCCCATATATCCAGTATATCTATTTCTACTTTGTCTATGTATGTTTGGACTCTTTTTATTAATTCTTCTTTCCTCAAACTCCACTGCTTGTCCTATTTTTTTATTTTTTGATACAACATATCTTCCTTGTTTATCTTTTTCTATTCTTCCTATATAACTATTTTCTCCATTCATATTGTTTAGTTCAATTGCTTTTAATACTGCTTGTCTGTATTTTTTATTCATTTGTAATTCAGCAATATCAATGCCTTCAGTATAAAAATCATAATCAAAATTTCCTTCTTTTGATGGTATTATGATTTTATATCTTTTTATTTGAATTAGTAATTTTCTTATTACATCTACTAAATCAAATTTTTTCAATTCTATAATACTTAATTCTGGTGTTTCTAATCCTTCACCATCTCTAATAGTTTTTCTTAATAATGGTTGACCCTTAATATCTGGCTCTTGTCTTTCTACTTGTTTTATTGTATCAAAAAATTCATCATTAACTTCTCTATTTTCATCATTATTTTTTTCTTCATTCTCATTTGAATTTAAATCAACTATAATATTTCTTAATAAGATGTTTCTAGGTGATGAACAATATAAATATGCCTTGTTCTTTTCTTCAATATCTTCTTTTAGCTCATCTAATTTTTCACTTTTATAAAACGCTGACTTTTTTCTATTTGTTTCATCGTAAATTTTTTCTTCTCTTTTTTCAGCATCTTCCATAAATTTATCATATTTTTGTTTTACTAATTTTTCACTCACTCTTTCTCTTGGTCCTATCATTAACTCTGCAAAAAAATCTCCTTTTATTAAAATCATTTTCTTTCACTCCTTTGTTATATACAATAATATTTTAACATATTTTTACAAAAAAATCAAAATTTACACGTTTTTACATTTTATATTTATTGAAAAATGACATTTGTACAATTTTTAAGTGTTGATGTATTTATATATTTTGAAAATAATAGAAAATATACAAATATATCAACACCTAGTTTTAGTTTAAAAAATATACTTTTAAATACACTTTAATATAAAAAATCTAGCAACAACCTATCTTCCCAGCAGGGTAACCCACAAGTATTTTCGGCACATTTAGGCTTGACTTCTGTGTTCGGGATGGGAACAGGTATTACCCTAAATGTCATCGTCACTAGAAAATTATCGTATGCAATTATATAGCACACTCAAAAATACACAGATGAAAAATTTAGTTTTAAGATTTTTTCTTTTTTAAAATTGTGGTTAAGCCCTCGATTTATTAGTATTGGTCAGCTTAATGTATCACTACACTTACACCTCCAACCTATCTACCACGTAGTCTTCGTGGAATCTTACTACCTTACGGTATGGGATATCTTATC
>CALXXH010000106.1 GCA_944392635.1 uncultured Clostridia bacterium
AATATATTATATAAATTTGATGGAATGAAAAGGGTCTTTGTAAAGAAAGAATTTAACAAAGAAACTGATTTCTATTACTATAATATATATGCTATCTTAAAAAAAGAATATGATATAACCTCTTTATATGATTATATAAAGAAAAATTTAAATAATATAGTAGTAAATAATGTTGAAGTACTAGATAAATTACCTACTACAGGAACAGGTAAAGTAAAAAGAAATAAATTGAAATAGGAGGAATAAAAATGGCACATTGTAGAAAAAAATGTCTAAGTATTTTACTAACAGATGATTGTAATTTAAAATGTAAATATTGTTATTGTGGGGAAGAAAGAAAAAAAGATAGTATCAATTTAGATTTTGTCAAATGTGCAATAGATGATTTCGTAAAACAAGGTAATAAATTATTTATAAGGTTTTTTGGTAATGGGGAACCTACTTTAGAATTTGATAAAATAAAAGAAATACATAATTATGCAGTAAATATAGATGGCAATGCAATCTTTGAAATACAAACAAATGGTGTATTCAATGAAAATATTGCAGAATGGATATCTAACAATATTGACATAGTATGGATTTCTTATGATGGGACGACGGAAGTTAATGATTTTTATAGAGCAACATTTAATAATACATCTGTCAGCAATGTGGTAGAAAAAAATATAAGGTATATAAATACGAGAGTAAAAGAACTAGGTGTAAGAGCAACTATCGGAAAGAAAAATTTGTATAAGCAAAATGAAATTATTGACAAAATGGAAGAACTAGGTGTTAAATACATATATAGTGATTTAATGTTCGCCGATGTTGGTAATAAGCTATATTATGAAGATGAAATAGAACCATTAGAGTATGCAAAAGAATTTTTAAAAGCAAGAAAGTATGCTGAAACTAAAAATATATATTATGGCTCATTTTTTACGATAAATTTTGATGAGAAAACAAATATATCTTGCAGAGCTTGCTTACCGATGCCCCACTTGACTGTAGATGGTTTCGTAAGTTGTTGCGATATGGGATATGCTGAAGGAGAGTTACAGGAATTAATTTATGGTAAATATGATAAAAAGAATAATAAAATAATATATGATAATCAAAAAATAAAAAATATACAAGCCAGAACAGTGGATAATTTAATTCAATGTCAAAATTGTGAAATTAAATACTACTGTGCAGGGGGATGTATTGGAGAAGCAATTAATGAAAATGGAACAATCTATAGCATAAAAGAAAAGAATTGTGAGGCAATAAAATTTTTGGCGAAAGAATTGTTAGGTGAAAAAATTCCCATTCTACATCCATAAATAAAAATACCAGGAGGAGTAATAATGAAAGAAGAAAAAGTTTTATTAATAGATCCTTTTTGTAAAAATCCAAGATACGAATCACCAAATGCAAAATTAGGTTATACTAGTTCAATATTAGAGCAAGAAGGATATAAAACAGAGATATTAGATTTTTTAATAAATAATATTGAAGAAATAAAAGAGGAAGATTATCTATATATGAAAAAAGAATTCTTCCAAAAAATAAAAGAAAAGTCTAAACAATTTAAATACATATATATAAATTGTGAATATGGATTATTAAAAACATGTATTGATATTGCAGAACTTACAGATGACAATATTATTATTGTAGGAGGAACATTTACAAATTATCTGTATGCAGCCAATCAATTAAATTTAAATAAATTAGGAAAAATTAATTATGTTTCAATAGGAGATCCTGAAAAGGATGTTTTAAATATTGTAAGAAACAATAAAAAATACATAATTAAAACTCAAAACAATATAAATATATATAATGCAGGAATGGTAGACAATTTAGATAATGTACCATATCCTAATTGGAGTAAATATAATTTATCAAAATATGATGGAAAATTGTACTTGGTTGCTTCGAAAAGTTGTAGCTATAATAAATGCACATTTTGTGATGAAAGATTAATATGGGGAAACAGATTTAGGATAAGAAATTACAAAAATATTGTTGATGAAATAAGATATGATATTTTAAATTATAATATTAATAATTTTTTCTTCTGGGATGCTAGTATAACTGCATATCCATATCTAGAAGAATTGTGTGAAGAAATAATCAATGAAAAAATAAATTGCAAATGGACAGCATTAATTAGAGCAGATGAAATTACAGATGAATTGGCAAGGTTGATGAAAAATGCAGGATGTTATTCTATAGAAATAGGAATTGAATCATTAAATGATGATATTTTAAGAGCAATGAATAAAGGGGAAACTGTAGACACTATAATAAAAGCAATCAACATATTAAAAAGTAATGATATAATTGTGGAGGGAAGTTTTTTAATTGGATATTATGAAGATACAAAAGAAAATATTTTACAAACGATAGAGCAATCAAAGAAATTAAATATTGATTTTTTTAGATGGCATAACCTTGAATTAGCAGCTGAATATTTGTTGAAAAATCCTAATATTATACATGCAAATTGGGAAGAACTAGATTTGAATTTTCCTAATCAGTTTTTAAGTGATAAAATCGTAAATAATATTGGAGGATATTTTGATATGCATATCGTTTCAAAAATGGGAGAAAAAATTCCGAACAATTATCCTGATATAAAAATAGGAAATTTAACATTAAAAGAAATACATGAATTAACTAGAAAGGCAATAAAAGAAACAGAAGATTTAATTACGGAAGAAGGTCATAATCCATATATTTAAAAGGAGACGAGTATGCAAGAATATATTATAAGTAAATATAGAAATTATAACACAAAAGAAATACAGAGTGGATACCGCTGCAAAACTTATTTACTATCCAATAAAAATCTTAAATTGATATATCAAATTTATCTAGATAATACAAGATATCAAGCCAAGAAAAAAATGTATATTACAGATCTTATAAAGAAAAATATAGATATATACCAAATACCTAATATTGTGGATTTTGGAGAAAAAAAGAATTATTCATATTTAGTGTCCGAGTATAAATTAGGAATAGAAATAGATAAATTAAATAAAGAAAAGTTTAATTATAATATTTTTTATGAAAATTTATCTACTATTTTAACGCGAATACATTCTATTGATGTAGGAGATAAGTTTCGGTTGGATAGGAGCAGATGGTCTGGAAGAAAAAAATTTTTTTTATGAATATATTGAAGCTGAAATAAAGCGTAATACACAAAGAATAAAAGACATTATAGGCGAAAAAAATAGAATAATAATAGATATTTTAAAAAAATCAGAAGAGACTTTAAAACTTATAAAACAAGTACAAAAGTTAAAACCTGTGATTTGTTGGTATGACATTAATTCTAATAATATATTGGTAAATGATAAAAGTGAAATTACTGGCTTTTTAGATCCTGGAGGTGCAAGATTTGCTCCAAAAGAATGGGATTTGGCATTTGTAAAAATGGATTTATGTAGAAACGAAAAAGAATTTAAATTTTTCTTAGATAAATATATGCAAAACAATAATGTTGATATAAATTTATTAAACTTGCTATCTGTAATAGTAGAAATAGATGATATTGCATTTCAATTAGAAACTAGAACAAAACTACCAATAGCATTTGATTCCAATTTTAAAAGTATACTAAAAATTATACAAAATTGAATTAATATTTTTAAAGTTATAGAGGAACCCTAAATTAGGGTTCCTCTATTTACAAACGAACTTAATATTCAATTAATTTCGTTTACATGGTGTAAAAGTCCAAGTATAATTTTGTCATTTTCTGAAGTTGACATCCCAATATGAAAGTTATCATTATAGGAATGCCAATCGCTTCCGGCAGTTTTTAAAAGCCGGTACTTTTCTGCTAGATATTCATAAAATTTTGTCTCAGACCTAGAATTTAAAGGATAATATGTTTCAATACCTTTAATCCCTTTTTTAGATAGGGTTGCTACATATTTTTCGAGTTCTTTGCCTTTTTCTGGTAATCTACACGGATGAGCAAGAACAGGTATTCCACCACTTTGTAATATTAGATTAATTATAAAATCAACATTATAAAAGTGACGAGGAATATAGTATTTGCTACCAGGATCTAAGAATAATTCTCGTGCCTCATTAAAATCAAATTCATGTACTTTTGATAAGTATACTGCTATATGGTATACAGTCAAATGTTCACCAGGTGTTAATGATGTAACTTCCTCAAAAGATGTTTTATAACCTATATTATTTAATAGGTTAATATACCGTTTTACTAAGTCTATTCTTTCCCACTTCAAATAGTCTAAGTATTGATTTAATAAATCATAATTTTTAAAGTTATAACCTAAAATGTGGATGTATTGACTTTTACCAATGTTAGTGGCAGCTTCAAGTTCGACACCCGGGATGAAATTAATTCCTAATGAAGTGGCAGTTTTCTGCGCTTCCCGTAAACCTGAAATTGTATCATGGTCTGTCAACGATAGTACAGAAACACCTGCTTGATAAGCCCTTTCCACCACATCAGAAGGAGAAAGTTCTCCGTCTGAATATAGCGAATGTAAGTGTAAATCAATCATAGAAAATCCTCCTTCTTTTACTTGTATGTATAAATCTAATACAGAAATTATACTACATATTCTGAATTATGTCAATTATATAAAGTGAAACTTAATTTTTTTAACTTTTTTCTCAAAAATGAGAAAATTTCATAACATCTTGGACTTTTAATAATAGAGATGTCTAAGACAAG
>CALXXH010000107.1 GCA_944392635.1 uncultured Clostridia bacterium
TTTTGAAGTACAAGATGATAAAAAAAAAAAAAAAAAATGGTATGATGGATATAAAATAGGAAATGTAGAAGGAATATATAATCCATGGAGTATATTAAATTATTTGAATAAAAAACAAATAATGCCATATTGGGTTAACACAAGTTCAAATGATTTAATAAAATTAGTATTAAAAAATTCAAGTACAGTAAAAGAAAGAATACAAAGATTATTAAACGATGAAGAAATAGAAGTAAAAATAGATTTAGAAACAATAATAGTAGGAATAGAAAATAATGAAGACAATATATGGGGCTTAATGGTACAAACAGGATATTTAAAAGTAGAAGAAGTAGTTGACTTAGTAGGAAAAAGATATAAAGTAAAATTTCCAAATTATGAAATAAAGCATTTATTTGAAGATATAATAGATAACTGGTTTAGAGATAAAGTAATAGGAAATGATTTAAAAAGTATACTAAAAGATTTAGTAACATTAAATATAGAAGAATATGAAGAAAAATTTAAAATACTAGTAAAAGAAATGTTTAGTTATATGGATGTTGGAGAAAACACAGCAGAAAACTTCTATCATGCATTTGTATTAGGGATGTTAGTAGGCTTAAAAGATACTTACTACGTAAATTCAAATAGAGAATCAGGGCTTGGAAGATATGATATAATGTTAGAACCAAAAGATAAAAATAAAAATAGCTTTATAATGGAATTTAAAGTATATAAAGAAGATAAAGAAAAAACAATAGAAGAAACAATAGAAAATGCCAAAAAACAAATAAAAGAAAAAGGATATGAACAAAATTTAAAGGAAAGAGGATTTAAGAACATAACAAAAATGGTATATGCATTTAAAGGAAAAGAAGTAAAAATGGAAGTATATTAAAAGAAAAACACCTGAAATTTTGTGATATGATATAAAATAAGATTTTTAAGAGAAATTAAAATTAGTAATTAAATAATAATTGTGTCCAAATTGTAAATTTTGAAAGTTGTATACGCAACTTTCTTTTATTTTGTTCTAATTAAGACAAACTGTGAATACATATAAATAGCAGAGAAAATACAATTGTCAAATTAGAATGGAGGTTTTAATATGACCATAGATGAAAGAAAGCAAACAGCAACAGGAGTAATTCAAAATTTAATTTTAGAAAATAGAGGAAAATTAAGTATATCAGGAGTTATAGATGTACTTAGTTTTGATGACCAAGTTGTAATGGTAGAAACAGAACTTGGACTTTTAACAGTAAAAGGAGAAAACATTAGAATTAATAAATTAAGCATTGATACATCTGAAGTAATAATAGAAGGAGATATATCATATTTAGCATATAGTGATAAGGAAATTGATAAAAACAAAGGTGGGGGATTATTAAATAAAATTTTTAAATAAGTATAATAAGATAAATAAAAAGAAGTAATACAAAAGGAGGCACGGCTAAAATTGGTTACAAATCAAGCATACTTATTTTTAATCTTTATTATTAATGGTGTTTTAATTGGTCTATTATTTGATTTTTTTAGAATCTTGAGAAAAACATTTAAAACAAAAGATCTAATTACATACATCCAGGACATCATATTTTGGATTTTAACTGGATTTATCATACTATATAGTACTTTTACATTTAATAATGGAGAAATCCGTATATTCATGTTTATTGCAATACTATTAGGAGTAGTATTTTACATGATGTTAATTAGTTCTTATGTAATAAAAGTAAATGTTAGAATTATAAATTTTATAAAAGATATAATACAAAAAATATTTAATATTATACTATTGCCATTTAAATGGATATGTAGTTTTCTACAAATGAAATTAAAAAATGACAAAGAAAAATATGAAAGGACAAAAAATGTTGTAAAAAATTAAAATAAAAGAAGGATTTGTATTAAATATGTAGAATAAAATAATTATAAGTATAAAAATGGAGATATGACACTGATGAGGAAAAATAAATTATTGAAAAGAATATTAATATTAATAATTGCTGGTTATGCAATATTTACTTTAGTAAATCAACAAAAAACTTTAAATCAATATAGTGATAATACTGAAGAATTGAATACACAAATTGCAGAGGCGCAAGAGAAAAAGGATGAATTAACAAAGGAAAAGGAAAATGTTAATTCTTTAGAGTTTATTGAACAAACTGCAAGGGAAAAATTAGATATGTATTACCCTAATGAAAAAGTATATGTTGACCAAGGAATGTAATCTTAAATGATTATTTTCCTTTTTTTGGTAAAAAAATCTTTATTTTTTTAAAATAATGTGTTATAATTATATTGTTATATTATTTCTTAATTAAATTCCCAAATACAAAAATAGATAATAAACAAATAAATAAAAGTTAAAAGGAGGATAAATATGTCAAAAATAGAAGATTTAACAATAACAGAATTAAAAGATTTGGCTAAAAAAAATAATATCAAAAATATTTCAAGATTAAAGAAAGAAGAATTAATAACAGTTTTAAAACAGGTAATAGGAGATAGTGTATCATTAGATGATTTAGAAGTTGATGAAAAAACAAATCAAAAAAATGACAGCAATAATACAAAAACAGAAATTGATACAATTCCGGAAGAAAAAGAGCATATTGAAAGACAATATGATGAAAATGGAGAGCCAATTGTTGATTATAAATTAACAAATGAAGGTGATGAAATAGTAGAAGGAATTTTGGATATTTTACCAGATGGATATGGTTTTTTAAGAGGAGAAAACTTCTTATCAAGTGAAAAAGATGTATATATTTCAATGGTTCAAATAAGAAGATTTAGACTAGATACAGGAGATATAGTAAAAGGTATATCAAGATTTAGAGAAGGAGAAAAATTCCCATCATTAATTTTTGTTGGAGAAGTAAATGGAGAACATCCTGAAAAAGCAATGAAAAGAAAAAGATTTGATGAATTAACTCCAATATATCCAGATGAAAGATTAAAATTAGAAACAACATCTAATGAATATGCAACAAGAATTATAGACTTAATGTGTCCAATAGGAAAAGGACAAAGAGGAATGATTGTTGCACCACCAAAAGTAGGAAAAACAACTTTATTAAAGAAAGTTGCAAATGCAATTAGTACAAATAATCCAGAAGTAGAATTAATAGTATTATTAATAGATGAAAGACCTGAAGAAGTAACAGACATGAAACGTTCAATAAAAGGAGAAGTAATACACTCAACATTTGATGAATTACCAGACCACCATGTAAAAGTTGCTGAAATGGTATTAAATAGAGCAAAAAGACTAATAGAACAAGGAAAAGATGTTGTAATATTATTAGATAGTATCACAAGACTTACAAGAGCATATAACTTAGTAATACCTTCATCAGGAAGAACATTATCAGGAGGTATTGACCCAGCAGCACTTCATAAACCAAAAAAATTCTTTGGAGCTGCAAGAAATATTGAAAATGGTGGAAGTTTAACTATTCTTGCAACTGCATTAATTGATACAGGAAGTAGAATGGATGATGTAATATTTGAAGAATTTAAAGGTACAGGTAATATGGAAGTTCACTTAGATAGAAAACTTTCTGAAAGAAGAATATTCCCAGCAATTGATATTAATAAATCTGGAACAAGAAGAGAAGATTTATTATTAACACCAAAAGAAAGAGAAACAGTATTTGCTTTAAGAAAAGCAATGAACAGTTTACCTGTTGCAGATGTTACAGAACAAGTAATTAGCCAAATGACACAAACAAAAAATAATGAAGAATTTGTTGAAAAAATGGATACATATTTAAGAAGATTTAAATAAAAATAGAAATCTCTCATTCAATTGAGAGATTTTTATTATGAATTTTTGAATTATACATTGTGAAAATTATGTGAATTTTAAAAATAGTATTGTTATTCTAAAAAATATATGGTAAAATCTGGTAACAGCTTAAATCTATATATTAATTTCCTTAATTACATTCTTAAAAATTTCAAATAAAATAAATAGTTTATTAATCAAATATCCCTTTTGTTTTTATATTAAAATATATATTCTTTTGGTTTTTATCAATTTTAATTAAATCATATTTATTCTAATTCCCAACTATTATCATGTAAAATTAATATATCGAATTTAAATTGTAATAATTTAAAGGAGGAATGCCTATGGCAAAAGAACAAACCAATCAATTTACAAATGATGAAAAAGTAGAAAATACTATTCTTTCTCCAAAACTTGATGTAGTATTTCAAATATTATTTGGAGAAGTAGGAAGTGAAGAAATAACAAAAGATTTATTAAGTACTATATTAGATGAACAAATTAATGAAATAGATTTAAATCAAAATATAGTATTAAGAAGAAGAACATTAGAAGATAAAATGGGAGTAGTAGATGTATTAGCCAAAATTAACAATAATGAATATTGTAATATAGAAATGCAAATTGTAGACCATAAGAATTCAAAAAAGAGAACATTATACTATTGGGCCAAAAAGTACACACAAGGAATACAAAAAGGAGGGCATTATAATAATTTAAAAAGAACAATATGTGTATTAATAGCAGATTTTGAATTAGAAGGGTTAGCTGATATGAATTTTCATAGTAAATGGAAGATATTTGAAGTAAGTGAGAGAAAAAAAGTATTGACAGATGATTTTGAAATACATATAATTGAATTACCAAAAATAAGAAAAGAAAAAGCTGGTG
>CALXXH010000108.1 GCA_944392635.1 uncultured Clostridia bacterium
ACATAGATGAACAAGGAAGAATAAACCTTACAATGAAAGGATTAAATAGAGATTAGGGGACGGTCCTTTAATCCCTAAAAACTAAAGAACAAGGAGAAAAATATGCCAAAAAAGCAAAAAACATTAGGAAGTAGAATAGGATATGCAATTACTTTAATAATCTTATTCATACTTTTATACTTTGCATATCAATATTATCAATTAAATAATTTCAATGATTTTGTAAGAAGTGAAACAAATCTATATACTTCAAACTTTAAAAGAGATAAAGAAATAAAATACAGTGACAAAAGAAGTTACAAAATAGAATCACCAGAATATAATGATGCAATGTTTTACAAAACCATAAAAGTACAAAAAAATACACCATACAAAATAACATGTATGATAAAAACACAAAATGTAGTAGCAGAAACTGAAAATTCAGGAATAGGAGCACAAATTGCAGTAGAAGGAACAACAGAAAGATCTATTGCAATATCAGGAACACAAGACTGGCAAGAAGTAGAATTAATATTTAATAGCAAAGATAGAGAAGAAGTAAATATTGGATTTAGACTAGGAGGATACTTAGGAAAAGCAACAGGAGAAGCCTGGTTTTCAAATTTTAAAATAGAAGAAGGAACAGCAAGTAACAACAGTAATTGGGAATTTGCATGTTTCATATTTCAAACAACAGATGTAACAATAGATGGGAAAGAAATAAAATTAAATGTAACTCAAAGTGATATAAATGATATAAGAAACACAATAGATAGATTTAAAGATTCATGCAAAGAATTATCACAAGGAAAGATGACAGCTAATGTAGATGTATATCAAATAAATACACCAATTACAAAACTATCATATGATAATGAATTTGGATATTATGTAGCACCTGAAGATGTAGAATTACAAATAAAAGATACAATCTCACAAAATGATTATGACCATATCTTTATAGTAATGAGATTGCGGAGATGAAGAACACGAAAAAGACATACAAGTAAACGACTGGATAGGATTAGGTTCAATGGACTATTATGGAATAGGTTATTCAAACATTAGACTTCCAAATGATTCAAGAAGCTATATATATAAATATGATTCAAGAATAAACACATTCCCAGAAGAAGTATTTTTACATGAATTTTTACATTCATTAGAAAGAAATGCAGGAGAATATGGATATGAAATTCCAGCATTACATGATTATGAAAAATACGGATATGAAAATGAAGCTTTAACAGGACAAAAACAATGGTATACAGACTATATGAACAAAGAAATACAAATAACAAATGGAAATATAGGATTACCACCAGAAATATATACACTAAAACCAGCCAAAAACAGTGATTTTAATTATTCATATGAAATACAAGATGTATTTAAAGAACCAGAAAATATAATTGAAGAAATAATAGAAATATTTAGTAATATAGGAAGAAAAGTCCAATTGATATTTTAGTAGATATAAGACAAATGATATATACTCCAAAATATCTAAATATACCATTTGCTAATAATAGTAATAATAAAAATAAGAAATGAGATGAAAAAATGAAAGTAACAGATTTTGACTATGAATTACCAGAAGAATTAATAGCCCAAACACCAATTAAAAAAAGAGATGAATCAAGATTAATGGTCTTAAACAGAAAAAATCAAACAATAGAACATAAAGTGTTTAAAGATATAATAGACTATTTAAAACCAGGAGATGTTTTAGTAAGAAATAATACAAAAGTAATACCAGCAAGGCTTTATGGAAAAAAAGAAACAGGAGCAAATGTTGAATTTCTATTACTAAACAATATAGAAAACGATATATGGGAAGCAATAGTAAGACCAGGAAATAAATTACATGTAGGAACAAAAGTTATATTTGGTGATGGAATATTAGAAGCTAAAATTCTAGAAATAATGCAAGGAGGAACAAGAAAAGTAGAATTTAAATATGAAGGAATATTTAATGAAATTCTAGACAAAATTGGACTTATGCCATTACCACCATATATACATGAAACTTTAAAAGAAAAAGATAGATACCAAACAGTATATGCAAAATATGAAGGATCAGCAGCAGCACCAACAGCAGGATTGCATTTTACACCAGAATTATTAGAAAAAATTAGCAAAAAAGGTATAGAAATTGCAAATGTAACTTTACATGTTGGAATAGGAACATTTAGACCGGTTAAAGAAGAAACAGTAGAAGCACATAAAATGCATGCAGAACATTTCTATATCAAACAAGAAGATGTGGAAAAAATAAACAAAGCAAAACAAGAGAAAAGACGAGTAATTGCAGTTGGAACAACTTCATGTAGAGTTTTAGAATCAATTGCAGATGAAAAAACAGGAATGGTAAAACAAATAGAAGATGATACAGAAATATTTATTTATCCAGGATATAAATTTAAATGTATAGATGGATTAATAACAAATTTTCACCTTCCACAATCAACACTTTTAATGCTAGTATCAGCATTAGCAGGAAAAGAATTCATAATGAAAGCATATAAAGAAGCAGTAAAAGAAAAATATAGATTTTTTAGCTTTGGAGATGCAATGTTTATAGAATAACAAACAAGTGAATGTGTATAAAATTTTACTCATTACTCGGTTAACATTACAGAATAAATAAATTCTAAAATTATAAAGTAGGCACCTCTCAAAGCAAGTTTGAGATTCTCCTACTTTATAATTAAAGAATTTATAATATTCTTTCATTCACATTCGTAATATCGTAAAATTTTATACACATTCACTTTGTTAAAAGCAAAGGTAGTGAAAAAGGAGGAAAAATGAAACCAGCAGTAACATATGAATTAATACATGAATGTAAACAAACAGGAGCAAGAAGAGGAGTAATACATACACCACATGGAGATATACAAACTCCAGTATTTATGCCAGTTGGAACTTTAGGCACAGTAAAATCAATGACACCAGAAGAACTAAAAGACATGGTAGGAGCTCAAATAATTTTATCAAATACATATCACCTATATCTAAGACCAGGAAATAAAATTGTAAAAGAAGCAGGAGGACTTCACAATTTTATGAAATGGGATAGACCAATTTTGACTGATAGTGGAGGATTTCAAGTATTTAGCTTGGGTGATTTAAGAACAATAAGTGAAGAAGGTGTTGAATTTAAATCACATTTAGATGGTAGTAAACATTTCTTCTCACCAGAATCAGTTATGGAAATAGAAGAAGATTTAGGAGCAGATATAATAATGGCATTTGATGAATGTTGTCCATATCCATCTACATATGAATACACAAAAAATTCAATGGAAAGAACAACAAGATGGGCAATAAGATGCAAAGAAGCACATAAAACAGTAGATAAACAAGCCCTATTTGGAATAATTCAAGGAGGATTTTACAAAGACTTAAGAAAACAAAGTGCAGAAGATTTAATAAAACTTGACTTACCTGGATATGCAATAGGAGGAATAAGTGTTGGAGAGCCAAAAGAAGAATTTTTAGATATTTTAAGCTATACAGCTCCACTTATGCCAAAAGATAAGCCAAGATATTTAATGGGAGTAGGTACACCAGATTATTTAATAGAAGCAGCAATTGCAGGAATTGACATGTGTGACTGTGTATTACCAACAAGAATTGCAAGAAATGGAACAGCAATGACATGGAATGGAAAAGTTGTAGTTAGAAATGCAACATATGAAAGAGATTGGAGACCATTAGACGAAGAATGTGATTGCTATACTTGTAAAAATTATTCAAGAGCATATATAAGGCATCTAATCAAAGCAAATGAGATATTAGGAGTACGATTATTATCAATTCATAACCTTAGGTTCTTGACTAATTTAATGGAAAAGGTTAAAATAGAGATAGAGCATGATAATTTAGGAACATTTAAAGAAGAATTCTACAAAAAATATGGATATGTTAAATAAAGGTGGGATACAAATGAATCTAATCGAGGAAAGCTTCCAAACAAAGGAAGAAAAAAAGAAAAAAAGAACTACAAGAATAATATTAATAGCAATAATTGTAGTTTTCTTAATAATAGTTGCAATCGCTTCATATCTAGTATATATACAAAGTACTTCACTGAAATTAACACTTGATGGACAAGCAAATAACTCATTAAAACAATTATTAGTCTTTGAAAGTGATGGTACAATTTATGTACCAATAAAAGAAGTTGCAAGTTATCTAGGATATGAAAGCTTTAATGGAGAATATAGTGACAAATCAGAAAGTCAAAGTAAATGTTATGTACAATCAGAAAATGAAGTAGCAAACTTTACATTAGGTTCAAATACAATATATAAACTAGATTTAACACAAAATAATAGTGATTATGAATATGTACATATAAAAAATCCAGTAAAAGCAATAAATGGAGTATTATACACAACAACAGAAGGAATACAAGAAGCATTCAATGTAAGCTTTACATATGACCAAGAAGCAAATAGAATAACAATATATACATTACCATATTTAGTTCAATTCTATACACCTTATGCACTAGATTATGGTTATGCTGAAATAAGTGAAACATTTGCAAATCAAAAAGCAATATTAGATAACATGTTAGTAGTAATGAAAGAAGGAAATAAAGACCAATATGGAGTAATAGACACAGATGGAAAAACTTTATTAGATGCAAAATATGATAATATAACATA
>CALXXH010000109.1 GCA_944392635.1 uncultured Clostridia bacterium
ATGTTTTTTTGTATTATATAATAATTATATTAATTTATCAAATTTACAAACCGTATACAATCTCTGTTCGCTTTAATCCTAAAGCAAGGATTTAAGGACTGCTCCTTAGTCCTTGTTTAAATATTTCTTTAAAAATTTTCCTGTATAGCTTCTTTCATTATTACATATTTGTTCTGGTGTTCCAACTGCTACAACTTCTCCACCATTATCTCCACCTTCTGGTCCTAAATCTATTATGTGGTCACATGTTTTTATCAAATCTAAGTTATGTTCTATTACAATTATTGTATTTCCTGTATCTACTAATCTTTGTAATATATCTACTAATTTATGAACATCTGCTATATGAAGTCCTGTTGTTGGTTCATCTAGAATATATAGTGTTTTTCCTGTTGCTTTTTTAGATAATTCTGTTGCAAGTTTTACTCTTTGTGCTTCTCCTCCAGATAGTGTTGTTGATGGTTGTCCTAGTTTAATATAGCTTAGTCCTACATCATATAATGTTTGAATTTTTTGTTTTATACGTGGTACTTTGTCAAAAAATTCTAATGCTTCTTCTACTGTCATATCTAGGACATCTGCAATTGTTTTTCCTTTATACTTAACTTCCAATGTTTCTCTATTATATCTCTTACCTTTACATACTTCACAAGGTACATAAATATCTGGTAAAAAGTGCATTTCTATTTTATGAACTCCATCACCATTACAACTTTCACATCTTCCACCTAGCACATTGAAACTAAATCTTCCTTTTTGATATCCTCTAACTTTTGCTTCTTCTGTTGCTGCAAATAGGTCTCTTATGAAATCAAATACCCCTGTATATGTCGCTGGATTTGAACGAGGAGTTCTACCTATTGGTGATTGGTCTATATTTATTATTTTATCAATATTATTTAATCCTTTAACTGCCTTACATTTTCCTGGTTTTTCATTTGAACCGTTTAATTCTTTTGCAATTGTCTTATATAAAACTTCATTTACTAAAGTTGATTTTCCTGAACCAGAAACTCCTGTTACACAATTAAATACACCTAATGGGAATTTTACACTTATATTTTTTAAGTTATTTTCAGTTGCCCCTTGAACTTCAATAACCTTGGTTTTTGTATGTTTTCTTCTTTTTTTAGGTACTGGTATTTGTTTTCTACCACTTAAATATTGACCTGTTATAGAGTTTTCAACTTGTTTTACTTCTTCTGCTGTTCCGCTGTGCCATTACTTGTCCACCATGTGTTCCTGCTCCTGGACCAATATCAATAATTTGGTCTGCTGCATACATTGTATCTTCATCATGTTCTACAACAAGTAATGTATTTCCTAAATCTCTTAATTTCTTTAAAGTTGCTAATAATTTATCATTATCTCTTTGATGCAGTCCTATACTTGGCTCATCTAAGATATATAACACTCCTGTTAAGCCTGAACCAATTTGAGTTGCGAGTCTAATTCTTTGAGCTTCTCCACCTGATAAAGTTCCTGCATTTCTTGATAATGTTAAATATTCTAGTCCAACATCCATTAAAAATTGCAATCTTTGGTCTATTTCTTTTAATATTAGTTCTGAAATCATTGCTTCTGTTTTGTTTAATTCTAAATTATTTAAGTAAGCTTTTATTTTATCAATTGACATATCTGTAAGTTCATTTATATTTTTATCTCCAACTTTTATTGATAAAATTTCTGGCTTTAATCTTGCACCATGACATGAATAACATGGAGAATTACTCATATACATTTCATAGAAATCTCTCATACCTTGTGATTTTGTTTCATTGTGACGTCTATCTAATGTTGGTAATACTCCTTCAAATGGTGCTGTAAATTTTCTCGTTCCTGCATATGATGAATATTCAAAATCAATTTCTTCATCTCCTGTACCATATAGTATCTTTTCCATAAACCATCTAGGTAAATCCTTTATTTTCTTACCTCTTATATCAATTCCATAATGATTTCCTATTGCTTCAAAATACATTTTGGCCATTGTATCGCCTTTTTTCATAGTACTTGAACCAAATGCTTTTATACCATCATAAAGTGTTTTATTCTTATCTGGTACTATTAAATCTTCATCCATTTTCATTAAATATCCAATACCTGTACAAGTTGGACAAGCACCAAATGGATTATTAAATGAAAACATTCTTGGAGTTAATTCAGGGAAACTAAAACCACAATCTGGACATGCATAATTACAACTATATAGCTTTGGTTCTTTTCCTACAATATCTATTAAAACTAATTGATTTGCATGTTTTAGTGCTACTTCAACAGATTCTGTTAATCTACTAATTATATCCTGCTTTATTACTAATCTATCTACTATTAGTTCTATGTTATGTTTTTTCTTTCTATCAATTTCTATGTCATCATCAAGTTCGTATACTTCTCCATCAACTCTTACTCTTACAAATCCCTCTTTTTGATATTCTTGTAATTGTTTTACAAATTCACCCTTACGACCTCTTACAACTGGTGCTAATACTTGAATTCTTGTTCCTTCTTCTAATATCATTATATTATCTACTATTTGGTCTATTGTTTGTTTTTCTATTTTCTTATGACAATTTGGGCAATATGGTACTCCTATACGAGCATATAAAAGACGGATATAGTCATATATTTCTGTAACTGTTCCAACTGTTGAACGTGGATTTTTTGATGTTGTTTTTTGATCTATTGAAATTGCTGGAGATAACCCATCTATTCTTTCGACATTTGGTTTTTCCATTAGTCCCAAGAATTGTCTTGCATATGATGATAGGCTTTCTACATATCTTCTTTGTCCTTCTGCATATAAAGTATCAAATGCTAAACTAGATTTTCCAGAACCTGAAAGTCCTGTAACTACTACTAGTTTATCTCTTGGTATTTCTAAATCTATATTTTTTAAATTATGTTCTTTTGCACCTTTTATCACTATTTTATCATTCATTGAATCCTCCTTGTCCTGCATTCCATAAAATAAAAGCAGCTATAAAAATAACTGCAATTATTATACTACATAAGTTAAAATAAAACAAGAGTTTGGTTGATGTTTTTCTAAAATATTCCTACAATTTCTCCATTTTTATCAATATCAATACTTTCTGCTGCAGGTGTCTTTGGAAGTCCTGGCATTGTCATAATTTTTCCTGCTAAGGCAACAACAAAACCTGCTCCTGATTTTAATTCAACATTTCTCACATGAATATTGTATTCATCATTGCATTCTAAATTTTTAGCATCATCTGAAAAAGAATATTGAGTTTTTGCTATACAAACTGGCAAATTACCATAACCTAATTTTTCTATCCTTTCAATTTCTTTTTCAGCTTCTTTAGTATATTCAACATCTTTTGCTCCATATATTTTGTTTGCTACTTTTTGTATTTTATCTTTTATACTTTCATTTAAATCATACATATATTTAAAATCTTCTTTTTGTTCAGTTAATTTAACTAGTTTATTTGCAATATCTGTTGCGCCATCTCCACCTTTTGCCCAACCTTCTACTAAGCTTAATTCAATTTGTTTTTCTTTCAATTTTTGCTCTATAAAGTCAATTTCTTTTTGCGTATCTTGGTTATATCTATTTAAAGCAACTATTACATTTAACCCAAATTTATTTTTTAAATTATCTATATGTCTATATAGATTATCCATTCCTTTTGCTAATCCTTCTAGATTTTCTTCTTGTATCTTATCTTTTTCAATTCCACCATGATATTTAATTGCTTTTATTGTTGCAACTAATACTACTGCATCTGGTTTTATTCCTGCTTTTCTACATTTAATATCTAAGAATTTTTCTGCTCCTAAATCTGCTCCAAAACCTGCTTCTGTTATAACATAATCTCCTAGCTTCAAAGCCATTTTCGTTGCAATAATACTATTACATCCATGAGCAATATTTGCAAAAGGTCCTCCATGAACTATTGCTGGTGTATGTTCTAGTGTCTGTACTAAATTTGGTTTTATTGCATCTTTTAAAAGAACTGTCATTGCACCTTGTGCATTTAATTGTTTAGCATATATTGGTTCTCCTTCTTTGTTATATCCAACCAAAATATTTCCAAGTCTTTCTTTTAAATCATCTATATTTTCTGCTAAACAAACAATTGCCATTATTTCAGATGCAACAGTTATATCAAAAGCATCCATACGTGGCACTATTTTCTTTTCTCCTGATAAACCAGTATTTACTGCTCTTAATTGTCTATCATTTAAATCCACACATCTTTTCCATACAACTTTATCAAATCCTAATTCATTACCAAAATATATATGATTATCTATTAAACTTGATAATAGATTATTTGCTGCCGTCATTGCATGTATGTCACCTGTAAAATGTAAATTTATATCTTCCATTGGAGCAATTTGAACTCTACCACCACCTGTTGCTCCACCTTTTATTCCAAATACAGGTCCAAGTGAAGGTTCTCTTAATGCAAGTATTGACTTTTTCCCTATTTTTTGTAATCCATCTGCAATTGCAATTGACATTGTTGTTTTTCCTTCTCCTAAAGGTGTAGGACTAATTGCTGTAACTAATATTAG
>CALXXH010000110.1 GCA_944392635.1 uncultured Clostridia bacterium
ATTATTTCTTTTTTTATTTTTCCATTCTTCTGCTGTAAAATATGCAAAGTTTCCTACCACTAGTATCCAACCAATTAATACAAATACATCTGCTATGTTTAATTCTGGTATCCAACTTAAACTTGGAATTTTAATCCATTCTAATACATATCCTCTAAATATTCTATCTATTATATTAGAAATTCCACCTGCAATTATGAAGCTTAGGAATATTTTTAATTTGCTATCTATGAATTGATTTTGTGACAGCATAAATTTTGTAATTATTACTATTATTATAAGATTTGTAATGATATACATCATTGTTTCATCTGCATTTTGTTCTATATTTATATTACTAACATTTTGTACAATAATCTTTGATATTTGGTCAATTATTATAATTGCTAGTATTATAATGATTATTGCAATTTCAATCTTACTTAATTTTTTATTCACATTTTCCTCCATGTCGCATAAGGGACGTTTCCGTTTTGACATTTTTGTCCATTTGGGACAGATTTTATATTTTATTTAATAGATAAAACGGAAACATCCCCAAACGCTAATTTGCTATTCTTTCATAAATTACAAAGTAGTCGTCTTTGTATAATTCTTTATAGTGTGGGTCATTTGTTTTTGTTATTATCATGTTCATTTTTGAGTTTTCATATGTTATTACATGTGTTATATCATATTTTTCAAATACATCTTCATAAAATGTTCCTATACTTGATACATTTATGAAATCCATGAATATGTCATCTTTTTTTCCACTAAATTCTGGCGCATATAGGTCTGCTCTTGAGTCTATAAATACTGGTATTCCTCTAAATAGCATATAACTTCCATAGTTATATTCGTTATAAAATCTTGCTGTTCCTAAGTCTATATTTTCTATTATATAATCACATGCTTGTACTGGATATGCTGTTTCATCTATATATGTGTCATCAAATTTATCCTCTGCAAAATAGTAACTTAAGCTTAATCCCATTATTGTTATCAATATTATTCCTATTTTATTTGTTAATACTTTTACTGCTTTTTTGTCTAGGTCTTTGCTGTATATTCTTACTAGTTCCATTAAGAGTCTTCCTAATATTACACTTCCTATTATTGCAAACATTGTTATTTGTCTTCTTGAATCTAGCATTAGGTATAGTAATCCTCCTAACATGCATAAGTCACTTAGTCTTATTTTTGCTTTTGTAAATGTTAATATAGCTAAGAATATTACTATTGCACACATTGCATCTATATCTTCTGCTACTGTCATTGGTAGGTGTTCATTTATATTTTGAGTTGTATTTCCTTGCATTGTTTTAAATAGATATGTGTATGGTGTATCTCCTAATGGTGTTAATAAGCCTGTAAATAAGCATATTACCATTACTAATATTAACCATTTTACATTTTTGTTTTTTACTAGTTTTATTTTATATGGATTTTGTAGTTCTTTGGTTCTTTTTATTTTTATTTTATCTACTTTTTCTTCTATTAATTTTAGTTTTTCTTTTAGTTGCTCTATTTTCTCACTATTTGGTTTTTCTTTTTCTAGTATTTTTATTCTTAGTTTTAATATTTTTCTTTTTATTCTTTTATATATAATTGTTTCTGCAAGTACTGCGATGATGTATTCTGCTATATATGGTAAGTATAGTACAAAGTAGAATGGAAATACTGCAACATGTAAGTTTGCTATTAATATTGGTATTACTATTAATCCTAATGCATATCTTTTTTTCTTTGTTTCCAAGAATTTTTCTATGAAAAATATTGTTAGTATAAATAGTATAAATGTTACTAATTGTGCTCTTGCTGCAATATATCCTCTTATTACATATATTACTGCTATTGTTATGAAAAATGAGAATAGCTGATTTTTTGCAAGTTTTGTTCCAACTAGATATATTGACCATCCTAATATTACTGATAAAATACATGTTGATATATATATTCCTGTCATTCCAAACACTGAATATACTATATATGTTATTAAATCATATAACCAGTGTGGATATGTGTAGCTTAGGTCTTGATGCCATGAAAATGGATCTTGCATGTCTATTCCATAATTTACTATATGTTCTCCTATTGCAATTGTATAATATGTGTCATTTTGAAGTGTTACTGGTGTTAATGCTACACAAAATATTGCAATTAAAATTAGTGCTAATATTGTAAATTTAACACTTGTACTTATTTTCTTTTTTTCCGTTTGATTATTTTTTATACTTTTATTTTCTTTATCGTCATTTTTTGCTTTTTGATTTTTCTTTTCTTTTTTGTTTTCTTTTAAATCTTTTTTGTTTATTTTTTCAAACTTTGACATTGTTTCTTCATCCTTATTTTGTATTTAGGTTTTATGGTGTACCTATAACCTAGTTATTTTTAATTTTTCTCATTATATCAAAAAAAGTTTCAAAAGACTAGTCTTTTAAAACTTTTTACATATTATTTAACAATCCAATTTTATTTATTAAACAGCTTCTTGGTTTTCAGTTTCTACTTCTTTTTCATTGTCTTTTTCTTCAATTACTTCTAAGCTTCCAATTGAAACTTCATATGCAACTCTATTTTCTATAGTTCCGTCTTCATGTTTTTTCTCGTATGTTCTTGATTGTACTCTACCTACTACTTTTACTTGTGAACCTACTTCTAGGTTTTGGCAAAATCTTGCATTTCTTCCCCATGCAATACAAGGGATGTAGTCAGATTTGTTATATGCTCTATTAACTGCAAGTAAAAGATCTGATATTTCTCTTCCAAATGGTGTTTGACGATATATTGGTTTTTTACAAATATATCCTACTAATACAACTTCATTTGTTATTATGTCTTTTCTTACTATGTCACTTTCTTCTTCATCTTCTTCTACTTCCATTACGTCTTTTGCAAAAACTGTTAATATTAGTCTATTTTTTTCATTTTCATAACTGTTATATGATCTAAATTGTCCTTTTATTAATAGTTTTTTTCCTTCTTGTAATGTGTCTTCTTTGATTAATCTTTCTGATACTGTTATTGGTATTATGTCTGCATTACCACTTAATCTTGGTATTGATAAGTTAAAGATATAAAATCTTTCTCCATAAATTTCATGACTGAATTTTTTCTCTCCTGTAACTTTTCCAACTAAAGTTAAATAGTTGTTTTCTAAATAATTTGTATCCAATGTTTTTTCCTCCCCATTTTTTATATTTTATCAATTGTATTTCTCTTAAAAAGTTAATTACAGTTCTTATTATACACTATTTTTTTGGATTTGTCTACATAAAAAGTTAAAAAATTTCAAAAAAGTTAGATTTTTCCTATATTTTATCAATTATGGGTATATTATATATTTTAAATACTGCATATAAAATTAATATTTCATCTATTTTTAAGTTGCATTGTTCTTCTTTTTTTATTCTTCTTTCTTCAATTTCTATTTTGTATCCTACTTTGTTTTCTATGCTTTTTTGCCAGAAAATTAGTATATCTTCCTCACTATTACTAGAAATTGTAACAATTGCATTTTGATTTATCCCACAAGTGATTATGTTTTGTGTTTCTATTTCACTATATTTCTGGTTTATGTCTGTATTGATTATTACATATGTTGCTTCTTTGCATATTTTTTTTAATTGTTCTTTTTGATTTTGATATTTTTTTAAGTCGTCTTCAATTATGATTGTGTCAAATTTTATATTTTTCACATTTTCCAAACTTAGAGGTGTAATATGAATAATATTAATTTGTTTTTCTTTTTTCATAATTTCTGTTTTAATTATTTCAAAACACTTTTTATTTGCAACAATACCAATTAAAACCATTGTTCAACCCTTTCATTTATGGTTATAGTATTTACAGTTCTGGTAATTTTATACATATTTTTTTAATTTTTTATTTGTGTTCCATTACTATTAATAGTATAATTCTCTTTATATATTAAATCTGTTATTTTTACTAGCTCAAATCCTTTTTGTTTTATGTTTTTTATTAACATATCTAAGCTATCTGCTGTGTGTTTTGTTCCATTATGGCTAAGTATTATATCTCCTGCTTTTAGTTTGTCTTGTATTCTATTCCACATTTCATCACCAGTTAAGCCTGTATAATCTAATGTATCTAAAGACCATTGGATTGTATAATATCCTTTGTCTTGTGCAGCTTTTATTACTGTATTATTATATTCTCCATATGGTGCTCTATATGTTTTTGTTCTTTGTCCTGTTATTTTTTCTATTTTTTCATTGCTTTTTTCTATTTCCTCTATGTTTTCTTCATATGTTAAATTGTTTACATGTGGATGTGTATTACTATGACTTGCTATTTCATGTCCAGCTTCATAAATCTTTTTTACTGCTTCTGGGAATTTTTCTATCCAATCTCCTACCATGAAAAATGTTATTTTTGTGTCATTTTGTTTTAGTACTTCTAATATTTGATCTATGTCATCTGCATTCCAGTCG
Source organism: uncultured Clostridia bacterium (assembly GCA_944392635.1). GTDB lineage: Bacteria > Bacillota > Clostridia > TANB77 > CAG-508 > CAG-269. Next base: position 4,437 of record CALXXH010000110.1, read on the forward strand.
CAATTTCTTTTGTGATAGATTTTCGTTAAAATTAAAAGCAGATTTTATCTACTCTAAATTTACACTTTAAATTTGTAATTAATTTTAATATTTTCTTTATC
>CALXXH010000111.1 GCA_944392635.1 uncultured Clostridia bacterium
GGCTCTTTAAAACAATCTTTTACAACACCATAAATAACATCACGATTATCTTCTGGTAAAGTGATATCTAAATCAAATTGTTTACCACCTGAAATAACACCATCAATATCCATAATAGGACAACAATGTTTATCATTCATTTCCATATTAAAACTTCCTTTCATTTGATAAATAGCAATAATAATATTACTTAATATATAATATGCAAAAAATGTAGAAGGTTGATGAATAAGATGAAAAATAAATAAAATTGTGTAGAAAAATCATATAAAATAGACTATAATAATACAAATAGAATATGGAGGAAAAATGAATAAAAAAAGTATAATAATAATTAGTACTGAATTAATAATACTAATAGGAATAGCAACAATATTAAACACAAACCTAGTAAACTACATACCTCAATGTTGGATATATCAAACAACAGGAATATTATGTCCTGGATGTGGAGGAACAAGATGCGTTATAAACCTATTTCAAGGAAACATTAAAGAAGCATTTTTTTCACACATGATATTTTTTATAACTATTATATATTTATTAATATGCAATATAGTATATATAATAAATTTAAACAAAAAGAAAAAAATTGCAACTTGGATATATCCAAAATATTGGTATTCGATAATATTTGTAATAATACTTCTAATTTACACAATTATTCGAAATATATTGTAAAATATTTAACAATATAGTATAATTTAAATATGAGAATGCAAATTAAATTTGCAAGTTAGGAGGAGATATATATGGACGAAGATAAAAAAGATATTATAGAAGTAGAAAAAGTAGAAGAAACAAAAAATGAACCAGTAACAGAACAACATACAGAAGAAAAAAAGACAGAAGAACCAAAAGTAGAAGTAATAAAAGAAGAACCGGCAAAAGACAAAAAAGGATTTAGTATAGCAGCATTAGTATTAGGAATTGTAGCGATTGTACTTTGTTGTATTTGGTATATATCAATACCATGTGGAATCCTTGCAATAATATTTGGTGTATTAGGAATCAAATCATCTAAAAAAGGAATGTCAATTGCAGGAGTGACTACAGGAACAATTGGATTAATAATTTCTTTAATAATATTCTTTGCATTAATAGTATTAGGAATGGTAGTAGGATTTGCAGAAGGTCTTGATGGAATAGACTATGATGACAGATATTATGATAGATATGAATATAATAGAGATTTATTTGAATAAAAAGTGTTTTATAAAAAATACCTTAGTATTAGACAAAAGTTTGATATTAAGGTATTTTCTAAAATATATAATGAATAGAACAGAAATAATTACATAAAAAATGAAACTTTAAAATAAAGAAAAAATAGGAGAATAATTACAAATAAATGAAAAAAGCAAATAAAATAGTAATAGTAGTGATATTATTAATTTTAATAATTACAATACTTCTAATTTGCAAATTAATAACACAAAAAAATAATTCAATAAAAAAAGAAAATAATTTAGCAATAAATATACAAACACAAAACAATGCAACAGAAGTATTTAGTAATATAGCAAAATCTGGACAGATGGATTGGAAAATAAGATTAGTAAACAAAGAAAATCCATTACCAGAAGATTTTGAAGTTGAGCTTGAAAATATAGATGGTACAAGAAAATTTGATAAAAGAGCAATTGAACCATTAAAGCAAATGTTAAAAGATATCAAAAAACAAGGAATAACAAATGTATGGGTACAATCAGCATATAGAAGTATAGATTATCAAAAAAATTTATATCAAAAAAGTATAAACAAATATTTAAAATTTGGAATAAGTCAGGAAGAAGCAGAAAAATTAACAGAGGAATATATAAATAAACCAGGTACTAGTGAACACAACTTAGGATTAGCAATTGATTTTAATGAAGTAGATGAAGGTTTTGAAAATACAAAAGCATATAGTTGGTTACAAGAAAATGCAAGTAAATATGGATTTATTTTAAGATATTCAAAAGATAAAGAAGAAATAACTGGAGTCAAATATGAGCCTTGGCATTGGAGATATGTTGGACAAGAACATGCTGAAAAGATGAAAGAACAAAATTTGTGCTTAGAAGAATATGTTAATAGTGATTCTTTAATATAATTAGAATATGTTGATGAAGAAAAAAGAAATTTAGAAGAAGAAAAAGAATTAAATAAAGGTTTTAGAAAATAATATTATAAAATTATTAATATATAACAAAAACAAGAGGTGGAGTTGTTGAAGATGGAGAACACTATAATTTACCTAATTAGACATGCTGAAACTATTCAAGAAAATGGAATAAGAAATACAAATGAAGATTCTCAAATGATTAACGAAAAAGAAATATTATCTGTGTATGGAGAAGAACAATCTAAAAAATTAAGCCAAAATACTGAGTTGAATAATATTGACGTTATCTGGTCAAGTAGTTACACAAGAGCAAAAGCAACTGCAAAATACATTGCAAATAATAACAATTTACCTATTAATTTAGATAGTAAGTTAAATGAAAGAAAACTAGGAAATTTAAAAGAGTTAGGAGAATTTATGAAGGACAAAAAAACAAGAGATCCTTCTCAAGAACAATTATTAGATAGAAAATTTAAAACAACTGATGGAGAGAGTGCAGAAGATACAAGAAAAAGAATGACTGAATTTTTTGATAGAATATTAAAAGAATATGAAGGAAAAAAGATTGCAGTTATAAGTCATGGTGGTTCAATAAAATTCTTATTATTAAATTGGTGTGAAGTAAATAAAGATGTTAAATTAGTATATAATAATTTAGTTTTAGATATAACATCACCTTGCTTATTAAAAATGACTTTTAGAAAAAATGAATTAATAAATTTGGAACAAATTAAATAAAAATAGAGATTAAGTTATATGATAGATGAAAGTTGAAGTATACAAATAAAAATATCAACAGAATGTCTAGGATAATAAGTTATGTGTATGAATTTGTAAGAAAAATAATGAGGGGCAGATTATGAAAATGAATGAAATTGATATAAATGAAGTATTAAAATATTTTTATGAAATAAGTAAAATACCAAGAATGTCTGGAAAAGAAGAAAAAATAGCAGATTATATAGAAAATTTTGCAAAGAAAAGAAATTTAAAATATATAAGAGATATATACAATAATATAATAATATTTAAAGACTCAACAAAATGGGATAAAAGTGATGAGAGTATAATGTTACAGTGCCATTTAGATATGGTATGTGAAAAAGAAGAAAATAGTAATCACGATTTTGAAAAAGAAGGTTTAGAGGTTTATATTGAGGGAGATTATATCAAAGCAAAGGATACTACATTAGGGGCAGATAATGGGATAGGAATAGCAATAATATTAGCTATATTAAATTCAAATAAAATAAAACATCCTAAAATAGAGGCTATATTTACAGTACAAGAGGAAACAACTATGGAAGGTGCAAAACAGATAGATGTTAGTATGTTAGAGAGCAAAAAAATGATATGTTTAGACAATATGAATGAGGAAGAATTATGGATTGGATGTGCTGGAGCAAAAATATTTGAATATGAAATAGAAGGAAATCAGCAGAAGATTAGAGAAGATAATATTTTAATAAAGATAGGAATAAATGGATTTAGAGGTGGACATTCAGGAAAGGATATATCTAAAAATAGGGGAAATCCTATAAAAGAAATGGGAAATTTACTAGATAAATTATATACTAAATATAATATTTATTTAAAAAATATATATGGAGGAAAAAAAGCAAATGTAATCCCAAGAGAATGTTATAGTGAAATATATATTAAAAATGGTGATGTTGATAAAATAAATCAAGAAATAATAAATTATAATAATTTATTAAAGAAAAAAAGTATAAACAATAATGAAAATATTAGTGTTAATGTAAAAGAAATTGAACAAATAGATAATTATAGCTTCAATTCAAATACAACAAGAAAAGTAATAAATATTTTGAAAGAAATTAAAAATGGTGTATATTATGAGGACAAATATTCAAACCCCTTAGTTTCATTAAATATAGGTAAAATAGAAAATACAAGAAACGAAATAAAAATATCTTTTTCAATAAGAACAAATAGAAGTGAAATTGAACAAAAATTAGAGAATGAGTTAAATAATATAGTTAGTAAATATGGAATACAGGAAAGAAAAAGTGAATTATCAGGATATGAACATGAAGAAAGATCAATGTTTATAGATAAATGTAAAGCGATTTACAAAGGATATTTTGGAGTAAATCCAAAGGTTATAGATATGCATATATGTTTAGAAGCAGGCTTTTTTGCAAATAAAATACCAAAATTAGATTTTGTTGCAATAGCACCTAATATATATGATGCACATAGTCCAAAAGAAAGGTGCTCAATAAGTTCGCTAAAGAAAGTATATAATTATATCATTTTAATATTAGAAAATTTTGATATGAAATAACAAATAGTAATTTTCCTCCAAGTTAAAGCATACAATTAAATAGCTTTAACTTGGAGGTATTTTTATGTTTTATGTATTTAACAAACAAAAAATATGTA
>CALXXH010000112.1 GCA_944392635.1 uncultured Clostridia bacterium
GAAAAATACTATGAAAATAGATATTATAAAACAGGAAAAGACTCACAAGATGCTCATGAAGGTATAAGACCAACATATAGCGATTTAGAACCAGAAAAAATAAAAGATTCATTAACAAAAGACCAATATAAATTATATAAATTAATATATAATCGTTTCATGGCAAGTCAAATGGCAGCAGCAATCTATGATACAATGGCAGTTACAATAAATGCAAATGACTACACATTTAAAGCAAATGGTCAAAGATTAAAATTTGAAGGCTTTATGAAACTATATGTAGAAGGAACAGACCAAAAAGAACAAGATGTAGAAGGAATGCTTCCTGATTTAAAAGAAAAAGAAGAAGTGAAACTAAATAAAATAAATCCAAAACAAAGCTTTACTGAACCACCACCAAGATATACAGAGGCAAGTTTAGTAAAAGCTTTAGAAGAAAAAGGAATAGGAAGACCTAGTACATATTCTCCAACAATAACAACTATTTTAGAAAGAAGATATATTGAAAAAGAACAAAAACAATTAATCCCTACGGAACTAGGCAAAGTAGTAAATAAATTATTAACAGAAAATTTTGGTGATGTAATAAATGTAGAATTTACAGCTAAAATTGAAAATGAATTTGATGATATAGCAGAGGGAAAAGAACCATGGAAGCAAATGATTAGAGAATTCTATGAACCTTTTGAAAAAGAAATAGAAAAAGTAGAAAAAGAACTAGAACATGTAGAATTAGTAGATGAAGTATCTGATGTACAATGTGAAAAATGTGGAAGAATGATGGTATACAAATATGGAAGGTATGGAAAATTCCTAGCATGTCCAGGATATCCAGAATGTAAAAATACAAAGCCAATTGTTGAAACAATTGATGTACCATGTCCTAAATGTGGAGGAAAAGTACAAGTAAGAAAAACAAAAAGAAGAAGAAATTACTACATCTGTGAAAATAATCCAGATTCTTGTGATTATATATCATGGAATAAGCCTAAAAAAGGAGAAAAGTGGAGTCCAGAAGAAGCAGAAGAAGTAAAGTCTAAAAAGACTAGAAAAAAAGCAACTAAGAACAAAAAATAAAAGAAAAAGTCATAAAATAATTTATGGCTTTTTTTGTGTATAAAAAATATCCTTATTTTTTAATACATCATTTTGTATATAAATAAAAATATACTTTAAAGTATAAAAATTACAAAATGTAAATAAAAAATAATAAAAATGTAAAAAAACAGAAAGCTTGAATTTCCGTAAATAATATCCAATATAGTAATAAATATATAAACTAATATATATAAAATAAATGATATAATTAAATAAATATATATATAATATAAAGCTAAAAGGAGAACCAAGCATGAAAAAATTTAAAGAAAAAGTAATAAAAATGCTAAACTTAATATTCATAATTGTTATGATTTTAGGTATAAAAGGAGTGTCAATAGCAACAGACGCAACACAAAATCCAAAATACATAGGGATAATAGATTTAAAACCAGAAAGTGGAATGGGATATGCAATAGGGGATCCAACAACAGGTGGAACAACAAATACAGCTGCAAAATTATGGAATTTAATAGAATATAGTTCAGAAACATCAGATTACATACTAGACACAAACATATATTGTTTAAAGGCAGAATTAGGATTTTCAAATGAAGATGAAAGAGTAAAATATGATGTTTTTTATGATATGAAAAAAGAAAAAGAAAATATAAAAAATCAAAACGATGTACTAAGAGAACTAGTGGAAAAGAAAATAACAATAGACAATAAAGAAATAAACAGATATAGTGCTATATTAGCAGTATTAGATTTATTTTACTATGATGGAACATCAAACCAAAGTGATAGAGAAGCACTATTAAATGCAGCTAATATAACAAATAAAATTATAACAGATGATGACATAGAAGCAGTACAACAAGCAGTATTATGGTATTTTACAAACTATGGAGAAAATAATGGAAAATATGACCAAAGAGGAAAAGAAGAATGGCTAAATTACACAACAGATGGAAGATATTATAGCCCATTATCAGATTACCAAATAGGAACAGGAGAAGGAAGAGTAAGGCAACAAGAAGCAGAGCAACTATATAATTATTTAATAAATAAAGCGATAGAAAATGCACCAAAATATGATAACATAGAAAATGAAACAGAAGAAAAAGAACCAGTGCAAATAGACACACAAATATTACAAAAAGAAATAACACAAAATGGAACAATAATAGGACCAATACATATAACAGAAAATGAAAATTCTACAATGCTTTACAATATTGAATTATCAATAAAGGAAGGAGAAACAGTAACAAATACACCATATAAAATTCTAAATCAAAATAAAGAAGAAGTAAAAGAAGGAACAACAATAAAAGATTTAGTTGGACAAGACTTTTATATCTCACTAGAAAATGAAGTAATAAAAAAAGGGAAAATAAGTATAGAAATAAAAATAAATTGCAGTAAAACAAACTTAACTTTATGGGCATCAAATTCAGGACCAGATGAACAACCAGTAGTAGAGGCATCAAAAGAAGAAAAAACAATAACAAAAAAATTAGAAATAGAAAGGAACTTTGATTTAGCATTAAGAAAATATATAACACAAATAACAAATGAAAGAGGAACAACAATATTAGAAGGAGAAAATACAAGAAATCCAAATATAGATGAAACAACATTACAAACAGGAACAACAGCAACATATAAACATAGAAAAGATCCAGTAGAAGTAGAAACAGGAGATAAAGTAAGATATAGTATAACAATATACAATGAAGGAGACAAAACAGGAAGAGCGACAAAAATAGTAGATCAATTACCAGAAGGAGTAAAATATTCTAAAGTAATAAGTGGAAACTTTGAACTAGGAAATTATAATGAAGAAACAAATAGAGTAACATTAAATAGAGAAGCAACAAATACAGATAATTTAGCAGGATATACATATGGAAATTTAGAAAAAGAGACAATAGAGATAGAATGTGAGGTAATAGAAGAAAGAGGAGAGACAGAAAAAATACTAACAAATGTAGCATGGATAGAAGAAGAATATAATGAAGAAGATAAAGAAACAATAACAAATCAAGAAGGAGAAGATAGAGATTCAGAGCCAGAAACAAGACCAGAAGTGAATAAAGATAATATGGAAAATTACACAGGAAAAGATGAACATGAAGATTTAACAAATTCAGATACATACTATGAAGGAGAGCAAGATGACGATGACTTTGAAAAGTTGATACTAGCAAAAGCAGAAGGAAGCTATACAATAGACCTAGTAAAACAAGATGGAGAAGAAGGAACAAAACTAGAAGGAGCAATATTTAATGTAAACGGAGAAGATAAAGAAGTAACAGGAGAAAACGGAATAATAAATTTAGGAACAATAGAAATAACAAATATAGACACACCAGATACATATGTAATAAAAGAAACAACAGCACCAAATGGATATAACAAATTTGAAGGAAGTATTGAGTTAAATGTTGTGAAAAAACTAGAAAATGGAACATATGTAGTAGATACAGAAAATACAACAATGGTAGTAAAGAATAGTGAAGGAGTAGAAATAGCAGAAAATATCCCAGTAACATTAGAAAAAACAACAGGAAGAATAACAATAACAATAGATAATGAAAAGCAAGAATTTGACTTATCATTAAGAAAATATATAACAAAAATAAATGGAGAAGAACTAACAGAGCAAAATAAAAGAGAACCAAATATAGATGAAACAACATTACAAACAGGAACAACAGCAACATATAAACATAAAAAAGCCCCAGTAGCAGTAGAAACAGGAGATATTGTAACATATAAGATCACAATATATAACGAAGGGGAGAAAGCAGGAAGAGCAACAAAAATAGTAGACCAATTACCAGAAGGATTAAAATTCTCTAGAGTAGTAAGTGGAAAATTTGAATTAGGAAATTATGATGAAGAAACAAATAGAGTAACATTAAATAGAGAAACAGAAAATACAGATAATCTATTAGCATATACAGAAGGAAGATTAGATAGAGAAACAATAGAAATAGAATGTGAGGTAACAGCAACAGCAGGAAAAGAAGAAAAAATATTAACAAATGTAGCATGGATAGAAGAAGAATATGATGCAGTAGAAGAAATAACAATAACAAATCAAGAAGGAGAAGATAGAGATTCAGAGCCAGAAACAAGACCAGAAGTAAATAAAGAAAATATGGAAAATTACACAGGAAAAGATGAACATGAAGATTTAGCAAATCCAGATACATACTATGAAGGAGAACAAGATGATGATGACTTTGAAAAGTTGATACTAGCAAAAGCAGAAGGAAGCTATACAATAGACCTAGTAAAACAAGATGGAGAAGAAGGAACAAAACTAGAAGGAGCAATATTTAATGTAAACGGAGAAGATAAAGAAGTAACAGGAGAAAACGGAATAATAAA
>CALXXH010000113.1 GCA_944392635.1 uncultured Clostridia bacterium
AAGCTCCACCTTTTGATTGACTTCTTTGTGCTTCTTGCATAAGTCTAACCTCCTTAGTTTAAAAAATTCATCATGTAAATTTTAATTATAGAAAACAACATTTCTATAATTAAAAAACTAAGTTGCACAGAAAAATTGCATTGCAATTTTTCGCGTCGACAAATCTTTACGCTTCCTTTTAATAAAATAAATTATCAAATATATTTTTTGAAGCGAGATTTGTCAAAAGGTTCTAAAATTATTATTAACTAAAAAAATATATTTATACAAAAAAATCTGTATAAAAAAGTTAATTTTTGTAAAAAATATTAAAGCAAGAAAAATACAAAAAAAACAGGAGTTGAAAAAATGTTAATTACATTTTTTAGATCAATTGTATTATACATTATTGTATTAATAGTAATGAGATTAATGGGAAAAAGAGAAATAGGTCAACTACAACCATTTGAACTTGCAATATCAATAATGATTGCAGATTTAGCAACAATTCCAATGACTGAAATTGGAATACCAATTTTTAATGGGATAATACCAATATTAGGTCTTTTATTAATGCATTTAATAATATCAATAATAAATCTAAAAAGTTTAAAAGGAAGAGAAATAATTTGTGGCAAACCTACAATTTTAATATATAGAGGAAAAATAGATGAAAAAGCATTAAAAAAAGAAAGATTTACAATTAATGAATTACAAGAAAAATTAAGAGGGAATAACATTGTTAATTTAGGAGATGTAGAATATGCAATATTAGAAACAAGTGGAGAAGTAACAATTATACAAAAACCTGAAAAAAGAGGAACAATCCCAGAAGATTTTAATATCAAACCAGATTATGAAGGAATACCATATGATTTAGTAATTGATGGAAAAATTATGAATAAAAATCTGAAAAGCATTGGTAAAAATTACTCATGGTTAAAAAAGCAAGTAGAAAAGTTTGGCATAAAACCAGAAGAAGCATTAGTTGTGACAATTGACGGAAAAGGTCAAATATTTTGCCAGAAAAAAGAAACAGCTTAAAAGGGGGATAATATGTTAAAAGAAATTGTTATAATAATAACAATAATAGTAGTGATTTTTATAGGAAATACCATAACTCAAAAATACACAACACAAGCAGTAGAAGAAATGACAAATATATTAAATAGTGTTAGACAAGAAATATTTGAACGTAAAGAAAATATAGATGTTAATAAAATAGAAGAAGAAATTGAAAATATAAATACACAATGGGAAAATAAACATGAAAAATTAGCATATTATATAGAACATGATGAATTAGAAAAAGTCGAAACAAACTTAACTGGATTAAAAGGAGAAATAGAAGCAAAAGAATATGGAGATGCTATGAGTAGATTAGATCAAAGTGTATTTTTACTTGAACACATAGAAGATAAATATGCATTTAATTTGCAAAATGTATTTTAAAAGTTAATTATATAATAAAAACACTGTTATAATATATTTCATAAATTTCTCGGTTCAATACGAAAATTAAGAATTTCTAAAATAATTTAATGGCACCCTTTCACTTAGTCCTCACTGCGTTCGACGCGAACATTTTCCATAAAATTATTAAAGAAATTCTAAATATTCTCCAATTACATTCGAAATTTTTTCAATATATTATAACAGTATTTTTTGCAATTAATAAAAGATATTTAAACATTTTTTCCATAAACTGTTTGGGCATATTTTTTTAATTTTTCATAAACTAAGTAATTTACTGTACCTGCAGGGAATTTTCCATCCTTGTCCTTTTTACCTGCTGGAACACCAGTTAAAACTTCAACTCCTTCTTCTATTGTAGAAACAGAATAAATATGGAATTGCTTATTTTTAACTGCTTCAATAATCTCATCAGATAATTGTAAGTTATCAACATTTTGAACAGGTATCATAACACCATGTGAACCATCTAAACCTCTCATTTTACATATTTGGAAAAATCCTTCAATTTTTTCATTAACTCCACCAATTGGTTGTATTTGTCCCTTTTGATTTACAGAACCAGTAACAGCAATAGATTGATTAATAGGAATTCCAGAGAGACTAGAAAGCAATCCATATAGTTCTGTACTAGAAGCACTATCACCATCTACACCATTATATAATTGCTCAAAACAAATACTTGCAGTTAAACAAAGTGGAATATCTTGTGCAAACATTTCTCCTAAATATCCAGTTAAAATAAGTACACCTTTAGAATGAGAAGGACCTGAAATTTCGACTTCTCTTTCTATATTTACAACTCCATTTTTTCCAGTATAAGTATTTACAGTAATTTTTGCAGGTTTTCCAAATGTATAATCCCCGATGCTTAGTACTGTTAAACCATTTAATTCACCTACTTCAAAACCAGAAGTGTTAATTAAAAGTGAATTTTCTTTAATCATTTCTAAATATTTTGAATCATATTTTTTAACTCTTTCAACTCTTTCTTCTAATGCCTTATCAATAAATTTAGCAGTTACAACTTTAGACTTTGAAATTTTAGCCCAAGTAGCAGCTTCACCAACTATTTGAATTAAATCATCAAAACGAGTTGAAACTTTTTTATGACTTCCTGCAAGTTTTGAGGCAAATTCAACTAAACGCCCCATAGCACCTCTATCTAAATGAGGTAATTCTTCATGTTCACAAAATCCATGAATAATTTGAGCAAGTTTATTTAGATTTTCTGTATTTATAGGTGCCTCTGCTTCAAACTCAACTTTAATTTTAAATAATTTTCTAAAATCAGAATCCATTGCAAGTAATGTTTGATAAATTGATTCATTTCCTATTAATATAACTTTCAAATTCAATGGAATAGGCTCAGGTTTTAAAGAAACTAAAACCATAGAAGAGCGTTGGTCAGCAGTATTTTCAATACCTAGTTCCTTCATACGTAAAGCCTTTTTTAAAGCTTCATAACACATTCCATTTGCAAGTAAATCTTTTGCTTGGAAAATTATATAACCACCATTTGCTCTTTGCATTAAACCAGGCTTTAGCATTGTATGGTCAGTCTTTAATGCTCCATAATAGTTTTCATATTCCAAAGAACCAAAGATGTTATGATAAGAATAATTTGAATCCATTATAACTGGAGCACCTTCAAGATTTGAGTTATCAATAAATAAATTAACACGATAATTCAAACATGGATCAGGCTTTCTAATTGCAGGACCTTGTGCAGGATGTTGAGGTTGTTTATTCTCATCTTCTAAGAAAACAGGTATGTTTTTTAACACATCTTGTTTTACATCATTTAAAAATTGATTAATTTTCTTATTTCTCTTATACTTAGACTTTAAAAAATTAATATGAACATTTACAGTAAGAAGTGCAACATTAGATTGCCATTCAGAAATTTTTTTGTCAGATTGACGTTCAATTTCCTTAATTTGGCTAATTGCATTCATAATTTGTTCTTGAACAAGAACTGATTTTTCTTCATATTCTTGTTTAATTTCTTCATCTAATTTTTCAAATTCTTCTTCTTCAATAGTTTTACCATCAACAACAGGCATCATATATATACCATTTTGAGCGGCTTTAACTTGAAAATTATATTTAGATGCATCTTGATTTAATTTCTCTAATAAAGCAGAACGTTTAGCTTCAAATTCTTGTTTTATTAAAGCTTTTTCTTTTTCAAAATCATCATTATTAAATGTATTTTTAATATCTTTTCTAATTTCTTTTATAAATCCATCCATATCAGCTTTAAATTCTTTACCTTGTCCAGCTGGTAGGGAAACAGCTATAGGCTCATTAGGATTATTAAAATTATATATATAACACCAATCAGAAGGAACTTTTTTCTTCTTAGAAATTTTATCTAAATAATTTTTAGTGTACATTGTTTTTCCAACACCACTAGGTCCTTCTAAATACAAATTATATCCTTTAACATCTACTTGTAACCCAAATTCTAAAGCTTTTATTCCTCTATCTTGTCCAATACCAGTTTGAATTGATTCTAATTCTTCAGTAGTTTCAAATTTAAATAAATCGGTATTACAAGTCATTTTTAAATCTTTGTATGATAATTCATTTTTATTTTTCATTTGTTTCCTCCAATCATTTTTTCTTTATTATATCCAGTTCAAAGCTATTTTATATTACTTAATAAAAAAAGTAAAGAAAATAGAATAAAATTTGTAAAAAATATTGCACACTCATCAACTTACTATTGACTTAAGTTTTAATCTATAGTAAAATACAAAAAGAAGGTAGGTGATGTTATGGAGGAAAAAATTCTAGCAATACTTGTAGATATTCAAGCAGATGTTAAAATTTTAAAACAAGATCAGCAAGATATGAAACAAGATATCAAAAAAATACAAGAAGAACAAGCAAGCATGAAACAAGACATTAAGAAAATACAAGAAGAACAAGCAAGCATGAAACAAGACATT
>CALXXH010000114.1 GCA_944392635.1 uncultured Clostridia bacterium
TGCAATACCATAGCAAGTAAAACCTTGATATTTTCCAACAGTAAAACCTAATTTCTTCACTTCATCAGCAATTTCAATTTTTTCATCATCAGTAATATTTGAAACATTAACATTACTCCAACTAACAAACTGGCTATCTCCATGCTCACCTAAAACATACCCAGTAATTTCATCAATTGTGATATCTTTTCTTTCACTTAATACATATTTTAAACGAGCAGTATCAAGTAAAGTACCAGAACCAATTACCTTATATTTATCACATTTGGCATATTTCCAAGTAACATATGTCATAACATCTAAAGGGTTACTAGCAATTAAATAAATACCAGAAAATCCAGAACTTGCAACAGCAGGAACAATAGAATGAAAAATCTCATTTGCTTTATACAAATCCTCCATCCTAGAAGTTTTTACTGTACTTTGACTAGGACCAGCAGTAATACAAACAATATTTGCATCTTTACAATCAGCATAATCACCAATTCTAATAGAAATATTATTAGAAACATTTGCAATACAATGATTTAAATCCATAACTTTTCCTTTTAACTTATTCTCATCAACATCAATCAAAACCAATTCATCTATATTCAAATTTTGATTTATCAAAGAATAGGCATAAGCCATACCAACATTTCCACAACCTATTAAAACAACTTTATTCACACAATCAAATCCTTTCATTAAATATTTGAAAATATATTAAATTTACTAGTATTAATAATATTTTAAAACAATTCAATTTTATTATACATTATAAAATACCTTTATGAAAATATAATAACACAAGAAATAGGAAAAAACAAACTTGACAAATACAAACAAACATTCTATAATAACCTTGGTGATATTATGGAAAAACAAATATTACATGTTGATGTTAATAATGCTTTTTTAAGTTGGACAGCAGTAGAAATGTTAAAACAAGGAAATGAAATTGACATTAGAGAAATCCCTGCAATAATTGGAGGAGATGAATCTAAAAGATCAGGAATTGTTTTAGCAAAAAGTATGAAGGCAAAAGAATGTGGAATAAAAACAGCAGATACAATATACCAAGCAAGAATTAAATGCCCAAACTTAAAAATATTTCCATCAAATTTTAAAATATATAGAAAATATTCAAATGCACTTTATCAGCTTCTATTAGAATATACAGACAAAATAGAAAGATTTAGTATAGACGAATGTTTCCTAGACATGACAAACTACTTAAGAGGTGATACTTTATTAAACAAAGGATATGAAATAAATAAAAGAGTAAAACAAGAATTAGGATTTACAGTAAATGTAGGAGTTGCAAATAATAAGTTGCTTGCAAAAATGGCATCAGATTTCACAAAGCCAGACAGAGTACACACTTTGTGGAAAGAAGAAATACCACAAAAAATGTGGCCACTTCCAGTAGCAGAACTATTTATGCTAGGTAAAAAAACTGTACCTAAACTATTAAATATGCAAATAAGAACAATAGGAGATTTAGCAAAAGCAGATAAGAATAAATTAGAAAAGAAATTTGGAAAACATGGACTTTTAATGTGGGAATATGCAAATGGAATAGATTTGACAGAAGTAAAATACATGCCAGAAAAACCAAAATGTGTAGGAAATTCTGTAACATTACCACAAAATATATGTGATATAGATAAACTAGAAGAAATTGTATTAACAATTGCAGAACAAGTAGCATATAGATTAAGAAAAGAAAAACTTTATGCAAATACTGTCAATGTACAATTAAGAACAAAAAACTTTGAAGATACTTCACACCAAAAAAAGTTACTAGAAGCAACTAATACAACAAAACAAATATATTTAACAGCAAAAGAACTATTACATGAAATGTATAGAAAAGGGCAAGAAATAAGACTTGTAGGAGTAAGAGTTGATAACTTAGTAGAAACAAAAGAAAATCAAATCTCTTTATTTGATACAAATAAAGATGAAAAACAAGAAAAATTAGATAAAGTAATTGATAGTTTAAGAAATAAATATGGATACAACTCAGTTTCAAGGGCAACCAAAATGGATGTTAAAGAAATAGTAAAATTTAAAAAAGAGGATTAATATGAATGAAATAAAATATAATGGAGAAAAAATACCATATACAATAAAAAAATCAAAAATAAAAAATCTATATATTCATATAAAAGAAGGAAAAGTAATTGTAAAAGCACCAATAAAATTAAAAGAAGAATATATACAAGAATTTATAAACAAAAAATCAAAATGGATTTATGAAAATGTAAAAAGATATGAAAAAAAGCCTAAAATTGAAGAAAAAATAGAAGCAAAAGACATAGAAAGACTAAAAGAAATAATAGAAAAAAGCATATTAAAATATTCTAAAACATTACAAGTAATACCAAACAAAATTAGAATAAAAGATATAAAATATGCATGGGGAAGTTGTTCTAGTAAAAAGAATATTACAATCAATTTAAAATTAGCTAAAAAAGATGAAAAAGCAATAGAATATGTAGTTTTACATGAAATGTGTCATTTAAAAGAAATGAATCACTCTAAAAAATTTTGGAATTTAGTTGAGAAAAACATGCCAGATTATAAAATATATAAAAATAAATTAAAAGAATATTAAAAATAAAAAGTAGAAAATAAGCGAAAAAAATCATAAAAGCAAAAAATAAATCACAATTTGTAAACAAAAAAAGAATAATAGCAAAACTTGCGATGAAAAAACCTTGCAAACCCTCTATTTTGGTAGTATTATGAAAAAGCAATGCATAATATTTGTAAAGCAATTTATAACAAAAGAAAAGGGGGAAATGTTTTGAAAACTTTTTATAGCAGTACATTTATAAAAAAAGAAGAATTGCAAGAAGAAGGTATAACATATCCAATCAAATTGGAGTATTACAAAATAATTAATGAAGATGAAATAATGAAAGGTGAAAAAGCAAGATTTGGAATAAAAGTAGTAAAGACAGAATATAGAGAAAAACCAAGAGTAGAAGAAAAAGAAATTACATATTTATCAAATGATGAAAAAAGAATTGAAGAAATACTAGACACATTCAAACGAAATGAAGTAACACCAATTAGTGTTGAAGAAATAATATATGATTTTTGGAAAAGTATGATATTTATATAAAATTATCCACTAAAAACTTGCAAAATGTGGAAAATTAGTCTAGAATACTATAATAGAAGTAAATTATAAATTGATAATATATTTATATATTTCTCCGTAATCCCCATTCAAGAAAATGTAATTCACATACGTTCAAACATTTTCTAGAAAGGTCCCCACAATATACTACAAAATATCTAAATATATTATCAATTAAAAGTAATAACAAAGAGGAGGATTACATGGCTGATAAATTAATAATAGTGGAATCACCAGCAAAAGCCAATACAATAAAAAGATTCTTAGGTGGAAGTACAAAGGTACTAGCATCTATGGGACATATAAGAGATTTACCAAAGTCAAAAATGGGAATAGATATAGAACATGACTTTGAACCTGAATATATAAATATAAGAGGAAAAGGAGATTTAATAAAATCTCTAAAACAAGAAGCAAAAAAAGCAAAAAAAGTATATCTTGCAACTGACCCTGACCGTGAAGGAGAAGCAATTGCATGGCATTTGGCATATATATTAGCAGATGATAAAGATAAAATGTCAAGAGTAACATTTAATGAGATAACCAAAACAGCAGTACAAAATGCAATAAAAAATCCAAGAGATATAGATGTAAATCTAGTAGATGCACAACAAGCAAGAAGAGTGTTAGATAGAATAGTTGGATATAAAATGAGCCCTGTTTTATGGAAAAAAGTAAAAAGAGGGTTATCAGCAGGAAGAGTACAGTCAGTAGCAGTAAAATTAATTGTAGATAGAGAAGAAGAAATTGAAAAATTCATACCAGAAGAATATTGGAATATATATGTAATTTTAGAAGATAAAGAAAGTAAAAAAGAATTTGAAGCAAGATTCTATGGGAAAAATGGTAAAAAATTAGAAATACATTCACAAGAAGAAGTAGACAACATTCTAAAAGAAATAGAAAAAGCAAAATACATAATAGATGAAGTAAAAAAAGGAGAAAAGAAAAGAAATCCTGCTCCACCATTTACAACAAGTACAATGCAACAAGAGGCATCAAGAAAATTAGGATTTACATTAAAAAAGACAATGTCAGTTGCACAAGGACTATATGAAGGAGTTAAAATACCTGAAAAAGGAACAGTAGGTTTAATTACATACATGAGAACAGACTCAACAAGAATATCAGAAGAAGCAAGAAAAGCAGCAAAAGAGCATATAGTAGGTACATATGGAGAAAAATACTATGAAAATAGATATTATAAAACAGGAAAAGACTCACAAGATGCTCATGAAGGTATAAGACCAACATA
>CALXXH010000115.1 GCA_944392635.1 uncultured Clostridia bacterium
AAGTGGAATTCTCCACCTATTTTATGTGCTAAAGAGTGGTTTATTCCTAAAAATGCATTTGTAAATGCCATTCCTGCAATTGTACTTGCATTATGCATCTTTTCTCTAGCTAGCTTGTTATCTCCATGTTCATATGCTTCTTCTAAGTTTTCAAATACAAGTTCTACTGCCTTTTCTGCCAATCCATCTGTATAATCTGATGCCATATTTGATACATAGCTTTCAATTGCATGTGTTAAAACATCCATTCCTGTATCTGCTGTAACTGATTTTGGCAAGCTCATTACTAAGTCTGGGTCTACTATTGCAACATCTGGTGTTAATTCATAATCTGCTAAAGGATATTTTTTGTTTTTCTCTTTATCTGTAATTACTGCAAATGATGTTACTTCTGAACCTGTTCCTGATGTTGTTGGTATTGCTACCATTTTACATTTTGTTCCTAACTTAGGAAATTTATATGTTCTTTTTCTAATATCCATAAATTTCAATTTTAAACCTTCAGCATCTGCTTCAGGATGCTCATAAAATAGCCACATTCCTTTTGCAGCATCTATTGGACTTCCTCCTCCTAATGCTATTATTACATCAGGATTAAAGTTTTTAATTAGCTCTACACCTTTTTTAATTGTATCAAATGATGGATCTGATTCTACCTCACTAAATATTTCTGAGTGTACATATTGTTGTCTTTTTCTTAAATGATATAGGATTTTATCTACATATCCTAATTTCATCATTCCTTCATCTGTTACAATAAATGCTCTTTGTATATCTGGCATTTTTTCTAGGTATTGAATTGAACCTTGTTCAAAATATATTTTTTCTGGAACCTTAAACCATTGCATATTAACTCTCCTTTTTGCTACTCTTTTTATATTAATTAAATTTACTGATGATACATTAGCTGTTGTTGAATTTCCTCCAAATGAACCACATCCAAGTGTTAATGATGGCATATTTGTGTTATATATATCACCAATTGCTCCATGAGTTGATGGAGAGTTTACTATTATTCTTCCTGCTTTCATTGTTTTTGAAAATTTTAAAATTGTTTCTTTGTTTTGTGAATGTATTACTGCTGAATGTCCTAATCCACCAAATTCTAATAATTGTTCTGATTTATTTATTCCTTCTTCTTCATTTTCTACTATATAGTAAGTTAGGACTGGGCTTAATTTTTCTTTTGAAAATGGATATTCTCTACCTATTCCTTCTTCATATACAACTATTGCTTTTGTATCTTCTGGTATTTCAAATCCTGCTTCTTTTGCTATTGTATATGGAGATTGTCCAGGTACATGTGATTTTAATTTATACCCATATTCTTCTGTATAATCAAACATACTATTTGCTAATTTTTGTTTTTCTTCTGGATTTACAAAATAGCAACCTGCTTCTCTCATTAATTTTTCAAATTCTTGATATATGTCTTTATCAACTAATACTGCTTGTTCTGATGCACATATCATTCCATTGTCAAATGATTTTGACATTACTAAATCATTTACTGATGTTTTTAGTTTAGCTGTTTTATCAATATAGCAAGGTACATTTCCTGGTCCTACTCCTATTGCTGGTTTTCCACAAGAGTATGCTGATCTTACCATTCCTGTTCCACCTGTTGCAAGTATTAAATTTACACCTGGATGGTTCATTAACATTCTTGTAGCTGTTATTGATGGTTCTTCTATCCACAAAATACAATTTTCTGGTGCTCCAGCTTTAATTGCTGCATCTCTTAATATTTTAGCTGCTGTGCTACTTGATTTTTGTGCAGATGGATGAAAACCAAATATTATTACATTTCTTGTTTTTGCTGCTATTATTGATTTAAACATTGTTGTTGATGTTGGATTTGTAACAGGTGTAACCCCTGCAATTATTCCAACTGGTTCTGCTATTTCTACATATCCCTCTTCTTCATTTTCACTAATTATTCCTACAGTTTTTTCATATTTAATACTATGATATATATATTCTGTTGCAAACATATTCTTTGTTATTTTATCTTCATATATCCCTCTTCCAGTTTCTTCAACTGCCATTTTTGCAAGTTCCATATGGTGTTCTAATCCTGCCATTGACATTGCTTTCGTTATATTATCTACTGTTTCTTGGTCTAATTTCAAATATTCTTTTGATGCTATTTTTGCTTTTTCTACAAGTTCATTTATCATTTCTTGAACTTTTTGTTCATCATTATTTTCAGGCATTTGTTTTCCTCCTTTTCGTTTTCCTTAGTTTATCCAATTCTATTATATATTATTACTAAAATTTGTCAAGGAAAAAGGCACCTGAATTTCAGGTGCCTTTAGTTAAGGTCTCTTATTTATTTTTTCAGCAATTTCGGAAATTAACCTTTCTAAGGTTGGTTTCTTCTCTTCTCCTGTTAATTTTCTTATTCCTTCCTTATTCTTTTTCCATGCATTATTGATGGATGTTTTTATCCATCTTTCAATATCCTTTCCTTCTATTTGCTTCTTGGATAAATCTTTGTTTTCCTCTAAAGCAAGTTTTTCATGAAGTTTAGAAATTCTCATACTTTTATTTTCCATTAGTATAATTATTTCTTTTTTGAGATAAGGAAAACCCTTAGAATTAGTAGCAAATCCTAATTTCATTAGTACCCTTGTTACCAATTCATCTTGACTCAAAGTTCTATCTTTTGAGTTTTCTAATGAGAAAAGTTTACCCCGTACTTTTTTAGATTTTACTTCCTTTTGTGCCATAAAAAACCCCTTTCTTAATGCTTTTAGTTTTTACAGTTGCTAAATTATTATATTATAAAAATCATAAAAAGTCCATATATTCAAAATATCATATTTCTTCTAATGAATTCATTATTAAAAAATCTTTTAATTTTATATGTTTAACTGTACTTGTTGAATAGTCAATGTCATCATTGGTAATTATAATTTTTTGTGATAGATTATCAATATTAGCAAATGCAGAAAATTCACGATTATATGTTTTTTCTTCGGCTATACTATATGCAACTTGTATATAGTATTGTTTATTCTCTTTTTGAGCTATGAAGTCTATTTCTTTTCCATTTTTATTAAATACATTTATCTTATATCCCATATAAATGAGTTCATTGTATACTATATTTTCAAGATTATGAGTTAAATCATATCTATTGTCTATACATCTAATAGAATTAAATGATACATCTTCATTATAAATTTTTGAATAATATGCCAGTTCACTTTTTGTCTTGGTTGAGTATTGTTTCACAGCTTCTATTATATATGCTTCTTCTAAATAACCTAAATATTTAATAATAGTATTTATAGAACAGTTTTCATTTTTATTTTTTATATAATTATGAATTGACTTGGCTGAAACAATTCTACTATTTGATCTTAAGATATAGTTTACAAAGTTTTTAAATAAGTTTTCCTTCCTAATTTTATATCTGTTTAATAAATCGTTAATAACTATTGTATCATCTAAATTATTTAAATATCTTTTTTTTGCATCTTCTGTATTGAATTCAAATCTCTTTGGGAACCCTCCCCATACTAAATAATCTGTAATACTACACTCTTTTCCTAATTCTTTTGTATATTCTAAAATCTCTTTATATACAAATGGCTTTACTTTAAATGATACATATCTACCACTTAATTCTTTTGTAAATTCTTTAGCTAATAATTTTGAATTTGAACCAGTTATAAATATTGAATTATCGTATAATCTCAATGTTTTACAAGCTTCTTGCCAATTATCTAACATTTGTACTTCATCTAAAAAAATATAACATTTTCCATCTTTTCTATTTTGTTCAATATATTCAATTAAATTATCACTGCTTTTAATATTAGCCAAAACCTTCTTATCTTCAAAATTTAAATAAATTAGATTGTTCGTTTTCTGTTTTATTTCATTTTTGATTTGTTCAAGAATTACTGATTTACCTGAACGCCTTATTCCTGTTATAATTTTTATTAAATCTGAGTCATAAAATTCGCGAACAGGTCTAATATAATGCTCTCTATAAATCATTTTATCACCTCTATGAATATTATACTGAAAGATTTTTTATTTGTCAACAAAATGTTTCAGTACTACTGAAAGTTTTTCGTTGTTTTTGAAAATCTTTCACTAAATTGATTTATTTAAATATTTGAACATAAAATGAACCCTTTTTATTAAACTTTTTTGTCTAATAGTAGGGTTCATTCCATTTTTTAGTTATACAAATATTTTTGTGGGTTAACATGTTCACCATTTATTCTAATTTCTAAATGTAAATGTGGTCCTGTAGAGTTTCCTGTTGAACCAACTGCAGCAATTACATCTCCTGCTTCAACTTT
>CALXXH010000116.1 GCA_944392635.1 uncultured Clostridia bacterium
TTTCAAATTTAGTCTTTTATACCAAATATTAATTTAACAATTCCTCTTAGGAATTTAGGTACTTTTTTTACTACAATCGTCATATGTATCACCCTCCTTTTTTAGCAAGCAAGCCACATAATACCAACACTTACAACGGCTACTCCTATTATAAATAACCAACCAGTTACAGGAAGTAATAAAACCATTAAAATTCCTAACCCCAGACCTATTAAGCAGACTGCCAATGTTTTTTTCAATATTCTACACATACTAGTTATTACCTCCTTTTTTGTATATTATATTCCTAAACTTATTATTTGTTCCTCTTTATGTTATATAGAAATTTTAATACCATTGACCAAAATAGAAAAATTTTGTAAAATAATGTAGAAATATATTGTGAAAGGATTTAGGAAATGAAAAAAGCAGATGCAATTATATTATTTAATAAATTAAAAGAATATTATCCAGATGCAACTTGTAGTTTAGATTTTGATGAGCCATTTCAATTGGTAGTTGCTGTTATGCTTTCTGCCCAATGTACAGATGAAAGGGTAAATAAAACTACACCTGAATTATTTAAGAAATGTAAAACCATTCAAGATTTTGCTGATATTGATATAAATGAATTAGAAAATATTATTCATCCTTGTGGATTTTATAAAAATAAGGCTAAAAATATAAAGTTATGTGCAAAACAAGTTTTAGAAAATTTTAATGGGGTTGTACCTCATACTATGAAAGAATTAACTTCACTTGCAGGTGTTGGTAGAAAATCTGCTAATGTAATCATGCTTGAAGTTTTTGGCATAGCTGAAGGTATTGCAGTAGACACACATGCTAAAAGAATTTCTAATTTGACTGGTCTTTCAAAAGAAAAAGAACCTGAAAAAATTGAACAGGATTTATTAAAAACTTTTCCAAAAGAATGTTGGATGGATTTAAATCATTTATTTGTATGGCATGGAAGAAATACTTGTGTTGCAAGAAATCCAAAATGTGATATTTGCCCTATTTCTAATTTGTGCAAATTCTATAATAACTTAAAGTAATTTAAATTGTCTTATACAAATTTCTTTGTCAATGGATTTTAAAGAAATTTGTAGATATCTTAATAATTATTTATTTTTAATTGACAAATTTATTATAAAGATATATTATTTTAACTATATAAGCAAAATATTTTTTAGGAGGTTTTTTTATGCTTAAGAAAAAAATTGGAATTATTGCTTTAATTTTAATTATTACTATTGCACTTGCTTTACCAGTGGTAAGAGCAGTAGACGAAACAGCTACACCAACAGCTGAAGACACTACTCAAACTGCAGATAATACAACAACTGAAGCAACAACTACACAAGCAGAAGAAGATGCTACAGCTAATCAAAATGCAACAACAACAGAAGAAAATTTCAAACAACATGATGTTTATTTAACTGGTAATGATATTACAATAGACTATATTGTTGATGGTAACTTATTTGTTATGGCAAAGAATGTAACTATTAATTCACAAATAGGTGGAGATGCATTTATCTTTGCTGATACTGTTACAATTGGAGAACAAGGTTATGTATTCAGTAACTTATTTACTGTTGCAAAAACTGTAAATGTTCAAGGTGTTGTTTATGATTTATACTCATTAACAGACACAACTAATATTACAGGATACATCTATCGTGATATTAAAGTAAGTTCAAACAATTTAAATATGTTTGGAACAATTGGTAGAAATGCTTTTGTAAATTGTAATGATATTAAATTTAGTCAAGATACTGAAGTTACTAATGAATCTCAAACAGTTGCAACTCAAGGTATAATTAATGGAAACTTAGAATATACAGCAAAAAATGAAATGTCTGTACCAGAAAGTGTTGTAACAGGTGAAATTAAATATACTCCATCAAATTCAGGAAATACTAATAATGTTCAAAGTTATTTAATATCTTTAGGAACTATAATTGCTACTGCAATACTTGTATGGTTAATTTGCTTATGGCTTGCACCTAAATTTGTTAAAAAAGCTGAATTAATTACTAAAAAGAATATTTTACCTGAAATTGGTTTAGGTATTTTAACACCTATTGTTTTAATTATAGTTTCTGTTATATTAATATTACTAGGAATTACTGCTTCATTTGGATTATTAGTCTTATCACTAGCATTTATGCTAATTGCAATTAGTACTTCTATATTTATAATTGCAATTAATAATCTAATTTGTAATAAATTAAAAATAGAAAAAACAATTGGTAATTTCGGTATGTTAATTGTTACAGCTGCTGTTTTATGGGTAATTGGACTAATTCCTTATTTAGGAACAATTGTTGGAATTATAGCTGTTATAGTTGGATTAGGTATTATAGCATATAATCTAATTAAAAAAGAGAAAAAACAAGAAGAAAAAATTGAAAAATAATTCAGTAAGTATAATAAAAGACAGGTTTATATAAAACTTGTCTTTTTATTTTTTCAATTCCTTAATTATATCTTCAAATCTATTTGCCATAAGTATTGCTGTTCCTGCAACTAATATATTTGCTCCTGCCATTTTTACTTCTGGTGCTGTTTTTAAGTTTATTCCTCCATCAACTTCTATATCTATTTCTAAATTTTCTTTTTCTAAATACTCTTTTAATGTTTCTATTTTTTTAAGCATATCACTCAAAAAGGTCTGACCACCTTTTCCTGGTTCTACAGTCATTATTAAACACATATGAATATATGGTAAAAACTCATATATTTCTTCAATTTTAGTGTCTGGTTTTATTGCTATTCCTACTTTGCAATTATTACTTTTTATATAATTAATCTTTTCCATTACTTCTTCTTTGTTCTTACATGCTTCTAAATGAAATGTTATTATATTAGGCTCTAATGCTAAAAAATCTTCAACTGCCTCATCTATATTTTTTACCATTAAATGTACATCTAATGGTAAATTTGATATTCTTTTTATATATGATGCATATTCAAACATTTTCTCATATGTGTCTTTCTCTACAAACTTTCCATCCATTACATCAATATGGAAATAGTCTGTTTTAGCAGCTTCTAATTCAAAAAATGTTGCTGATTCTTCTCCTTTTTTTACATTTAAAATTGATGTTGAAACTTCTACCATTTTTTTCTTTCCTCCTTTTGCCTTAATTCTTCATAAATTTTACAAAATCTATTATATCTATCTTGTGAAATTCTGCCTTCTTTAATTGCTTTCTTAATTCCACAGTTTTCTTCTTTAATATGTGTACAACCTACAAATTCACAATTTTGTATTTCATTTTTAAACTCTTTGAAATAAAATGCTAGGTTTTTGCTTGGTATTTCTTCTATTGAAAATGTTGAAAATCCGTGGTGTATCTGCTACATATGTATTTTTTTCTATTTCATATAGCTTAGTTGATGTTGTAGTATTCTTTCCTCTTTTATTCCTACTACTTATTTCTCCTTCTTGTGTTAATTCTTTATTAAATATTGCATTTATTAAACTTGATTTTCCAACACCTGAATTACCTGCTAATACATTTATATTTTCCTTTAGTATTTCTATAAGTTCTCCTATATCTTTTTTATTAGCTTGAGTTTCTATAACTTTATATCCAATTTTAGTATATACCTCTTTTATTTCTTTAAATTCTTTTTCTTCATCTAAATCTATTTTATTTAAAACAATACTTGACTTTACACCAAGAAATTCAGCAAATGCTAATTGTTTATCTAACATTAATAAATCTGGTTTTGGATTTTTGCTAGATACTACTAGTACTAATTGTGTTACATTTGCCATTTTAGGTCTTTTTATATATACTTTTCTTTCATAAATTTCATTAATTACTGCTTTTTTATTTTCTTCATCAGTTACTTCAAATTGGACAAAATCACCAACTACTGGTGTTATTTCATCTTTTTTGAATTTTCCTCTTGCATAAGCTTCATATATTTCTTTTTTATCATTTTCTATTTTATATAAATTTGCAATATTTTCTATTATAACTCCTTGCATTTATCCTCCTAAATTTTGTTTTTCCTTTATTAATATACTATATTTTAAGGAAAAAAACAAGCAAATACGAAAAAAGAAAATTGCACTAGAATTAATTTTCTAATGCAATTTTCTTTTAACTAAAACTTATTGTTGAAGTATTATTGAAGTTTACAGTTTGAGTTCTTGACCAATTTCCTCCATTTGAGTCTGTTATTGTAAGTTTAACTTCTACAGTTCCTTT
>CALXXH010000117.1 GCA_944392635.1 uncultured Clostridia bacterium
GATGCATGTGCTCTATGAACTGCTCCAAATGCATCACTTACATATATTTCTGCCATGCTTGCTAATTGTTTTGCAAATTCTGGATCATTATCTGTTTCTTCTTTATGAAATCTTACATTTTCTAATAACATTATTTGTCCATTTTGTAGGTTTGCTGATTTTGTTTTGCTATCAGTTCCTATTACATCTTCTGCCATTATTATTTCTTTATCTAATAATCTTGATAGCTCTTTTGCTACTGGTTTTAATGAAAATTCTGGTTTAAATTCTCCTTTTGGTCTTCCTAAATGTGAGCATAATATTATTGCACAGTTTTGCTCTAATAGGTATTTTATTGTTGGTAATGCTGCAACTATTCTTGTTGAATCTGTTATGTTTTGATTTTCATCCATTGGTACATTAAAGTCACAACGTACTAATACCTTCTTTCCTTTTAAATCAATGTCCTTTACTGTTTTCTTATCCATTTTTCATTCCTCCTAAATTCTTTCCTATTTTTATATTATTTGCATATTTTTTCTGGCAATACCATTTTATATTAAAAAAGAGCACTTTTCAAGTACTCTTTTAAGTTTTTTAAATCGCTTTCTTTATTCTCAATAACAAAAATATTATTCTTTACTCCCATCCTATTATTTCACTGTATTCAATTGTATAGCCACCATCTTTTGTAACAAAACTATCTTCCCCTACTGCTCCTTCATTAAACTCATTTTCTTGGATAATTGTTTTTAAATCTTCTTTTGATGGTGTGTTTCCTGTTTTTGTTTTTTCTTTAAATAAATCTGCTTCAATTTTTTCTATTATGCTTTCTCTTTGAGCACTTTCTGAAGTGTCTGTTGCCTGATTAATTATTGATTTTTTTCCTGTTAGTGTAGTTATTGAAACTCCTGCCAATATTAATAAAATAACTATTGTAATTACTAATGCAATTAAAGTTATACCAACATCTTTTTTTTGCATTATATTTCCTCCTTTGTATTTTTCTCTTATTTTAAACTTTTTATTTTTTGTTTTATATTACTACTTTTCTTTATATATTTTATACAAAAAAGAATACTTTTTCAAGTATTCTTTTTAAAGATTTTCAATTTTTTATCTCATATATTCAGTCTTAATTAAGGTCCGTCCCTAAATCCCTGATATTAGGGATTTTGAAGTCCGTCCCCTAATCCCTGCTAGCAATATAGCAAGCTAAATCAACTAATTTGTTTGAATATCCCCATTCATTGTCATACCAAGCTACTAATTTAACAAATGTGTCTGTTAGCATAATTCCTGCTGTTGCGTCAAATATTGATGTATGAGGGTCTGTTGTAAAGTCTGATGATACTACTGGTTCATCTACATATTCAACAATTCCTTTCATACTTCCTTCTGCTGCTTCTTTCATAGCTTTGCAGATTTCTTCCATTGTTGTTGGTTTTTCTAGATTACATGTTAAGTCTACAACTGATACATCAACTGTTGGAACTCTAAATGACATTCCTGTTAATTTTCCATTTAATGATGGAATTACTTTTCCAACTGCTTTTGCTGCTCCTGTTGAAGATGGTATGATATTTGCTGATGCTGCTCTTCCACCTCTCCAATCTTTTTTAGAAGCTCCATCAACTGTTTTTTGTGTTGCTGTTGTTGCATGTACAGTTGTCATTAATCCTTCTTTAATTCCAAATTTATCATTTATAACTTTAGCAAGTGGTGCTAAACAGTTTGTTGTACATGATGCATTTGAAACTATGTTCATACTTGGATCATATGTTTCATGATTAACTCCCATAACAAACATTGGAGCATCTTTTGAAGGTGCACTAATTATTACTTTTTTAGCTCCTGCATCAATATGTGCTTGTGCTTTTTCCATTGTTGTAAATACTCCTGAACATTCTAATACATATTCTACTCCTAATTCTCCCCATGGGATGTTATGTGGATCCATTTCATTATATACTTTTATTTCTTTTCCATTTACTACTAAATGACCATCTTTTTCTTCAACAGTTCCGTCAAATCTACCATGTACTGTATCATATTTTGTCATATATGCCATATAGTCTGCTGCTATAAATGGGTCATTTATTGCTACAACTTCTACTCCTTCCTTTTTTAGAGCTGCTTGGAATGATAAATTTCCAATTCTTCCAAATCCGTTAATACCTATTTTAATTGACATTGCAATTCCTCCTTTTATGATGAATTTTTTCATCTTTATTATTATTACCCAATTCCTCTTGAGCAATTCCATTCTATACCAAAAAAGAATACTTTTCAAGTATTCTTTTTAATTTTTTCCGTATAATTTTTCAAGTACGATTATAAACATAGCATGTGACCATCCAAGTCCTATTACCCAACATGGTTTTAATGTGTTGTTATCTATTTGTTCTCCTAACAAATAATGTTTTCCTGCTGTTTTTACTACAAAATCAAATGTTTCTTTTGCTTTTCTTTTTTCTCCCGTTTCTAAATAATATAATGTCATCCATAGATTTGCTATTGGCCATGGGTTTCCATTCATGTAGTGGTCTTGTTCAAATCTTTGATATCCTCCTGTATATGTTCTTAATGTTAGATTTATTTTTTCTATTGTGTTTACTATTTTCTTTTCTTTTGGTTTGAATACATTAAATGGTGTAACAGCTCCTATTATGCTAATATCCATCTTTTTATCTTCTGTATTTCTTAAAAATGATTTGCTATTTTCATCATATAAATTGTTATTAATATATTCTTTTATTCCTAATTGTAATTTTTCTAATCTTTTCTTTGTTTTATTTATTTTTTCTTCTTTTAGTCTATTATTTTCAAATTCCGAAACATCTTTTCCTAAAGCATTATATATATTAATCATGTTTTCAAATGCTGCATATATACTTGCTAAAGAATATAGATGAATTCCTTCATGCATTTCCCACAAATCATAACTTACATGGTATTTATGTTCCATTCCTAATCTTTGTCTTGTTTCTTCTTCAATTTCTTCTTTTACTACATCTTTATCTCTATCTTCAATTCCTTCTAGTCCTAGCCAATCTTTAACATATTTTTCTAAGAAATCTGTTGCTTTTTCACACATTTGAAGTGTATCTTTTAAAAATTTTTCTGTTTTTGTATATTTATAGTGTTCATATACTCCATATATTACACTTGCTGTTTCGTCTATTTGATATCCCCAACAAGGAGCGAGTTTTCCATCTGTAAAGAAACGCTGTTCCCACATACCGTTTTTACTTTGTGTTTTTTTACAGAAGTTTTTATAAAATTTATCTGCATCTTTGTCCATTTTTAATATGTCTAATGCTTTTGTTATAAATACTGCATCTCTTGGCCAACAATATGCATATCTACCACATTTTGTAAAGTTTTCATCTATTTCAGGTGAAGCAATTATTCCTCCTGTTTCTTGGTTTGTTAGCAATGGAAATAGTAATATGCTTCTTTTATATATTTCATATATTTTTTCATCATAACTATTTTTTGGTTCTTTTAAATCTAATCCATTATGTGTTTTTACATATTTTCTCCAATATGATTTTGTGTTTGTATATTCTTTATTGAAATCTATTCTTTTTACTCTATCTATCTCATCTTCTATTTGTGAAATATTTTTGTTTTCTCCAATTGTTATACATATTTCTAATGTCTTTTTTTCTTGAGGTTTTATTGTTCCCATATCATAACAAATGCTACTGTCTTTTGACATTCCTATATAGTCTTTGTCATATATTTCTCCTCTTTTTATTGTATTATTACTTCCATTTATTTGATGTCTACTTATTTCATGTCCTTTTGCAAATGTTGATACAACAAAATCATGTGCATATTGCATCATTCCTCCATCCACAATTTTGCAACCAACTAAATTGTTTTGATCAGATAATAGCTGTGAATGAATATAGAAATTTACATCTAAATCAATTTTACTATCATTTAAAAATACATATCTTTTTACTAGAACATTTTCTTTTAATAATACATAATCTGTTTGTACCACTTTTAGATTAAAATATGTGTTTGTTATTTCTGTATTTAAAATGTTTGTATCTGTATCATAATATTGTTTATATGCATTGTTTATATCATCATGTAAATATATTACGTCTGATTCATTTATTTTTACAAAAAAAAAAAAAAAGTCGATATATTGCCTATTATCTTTGTTTGGAAAGTATAATCTTTGTAATTCTCCT
>CALXXH010000118.1 GCA_944392635.1 uncultured Clostridia bacterium
TCAATCATAAATGGAAGTTCTGGATTTTTAAAATGCTCTTTCCATTTTCCTTTCCATTCTTCTGGATTGTCTTCATAAAATTTGCTTGCTTCTAATTCTGGTCTTGCCCATTTTTTATATCTTATTCTCATATCGTCCTCCACATGCTATCTAATTTATCAAGGCTATTTTATCAAATTTTTGAAATAGATTCAAGTTGAATTAAGTCGAAATTTAATGTATACTATTGTTAAAAATCACGATTCATAGCCCAAAAATAGTTAGAATATTGATATATTAATATTTCATAAATTTCTCAGCTCGCTACGAAAATTAAGAATTTCTAAAATAATTTTATGGCACCCTTTCACTTAGTCCTCACTTCGTTCGACGCGAACATTTTCCATAAAATCATTAAAGAAATTCTAAATCTTCTTCAATCACATTCAAAATTTAATCAATATTAATATATCAACATTTATATGCTTATTCTTAAACTGTGAATTGCAATATTAAAAATAATAGTAAAAGGAGATTGTATGTTTTTAGAGTATGTCATTAAAAAAGATGATGGTCTTAAGACTATAAATGATGTTTTGACATCTTATTTTGGTATTTCTTCTCGTTTAAGAAATAAGCTAATTAATTTAAAAGCTGTTAAATTAAATGGTAATTTTGTTAATACTAGGTGTTTTGTTAAGGAATTGGATATAATAACTGTAGATTTTGACTATGATGAAGATAATTCTAATATTATACCTACAAAAATGGATCTAGATATTATATATGAAGATGAATGGTTGATTATTATAAATAAACCTGCAGGAATTGCAATACATCCTTCTTTGCTTCATTATACAGATTCTTTATCAAATGGTATTAGATATTATTTTGATTTAGTTGGTTTAAAAAAGAAAGTTAGACCTGTAAATAGATTAGATTCTAATACTTCTGGTTTAGTTGCTTTTGCAAAATGCGAATATATCCAAGAATGTTTTATAAAGCAAATGACAAATAAAACTTTTAAAAAAGAATATTTATGTATTACTGAAGGTGTTTTTGATAAAAAGGCTGGTATAATTGATTTACCTATTGCAAGAAAGTCTGGCAGTATTATTGAAAGATGCATTGATAAAAATGGACAAAATGCTATTACTCATTATGAAGTTATTAAAGAATTTGAAAATTGTAGTTTAGTTAAATGTTTATTAGAAACTGGTAGAACTCATCAAATTAGAGTTCATATGAGTTATATTGTTCATCCTTTATTAGGTGATACTTTATATGGTAAACCTTCTAAATTAATTAACAGACAAGCTTTACATAGTTATATGATAGAATTTATTCATCCAGTTAGTAGAAATATTATGAATTTTACATGTGATTTACCTGAAGATATGAAATTTTGCTATTAAAAATAGTATAAAATTTATTTCATTTCTCGGCTAACATTACAACATTAAGAAAATTTAAAGTTATCTAATAGGCACCTCTCAAAGCAAGTTTGAGATTCTCCTATTAGGTAACCTAATATTTTCTAGAATGTATTACTTGTAACCCTGCTTTTGCACCTTCATATACTGCTTTTGAAACTTGTAGTAAGCCTCCTGTGCAATCTCCACATGCATATATTCCTTTTATATTTGTTTCCATATTTTCATTTACAATTATTTTATCTTTGTTTGTCATTATTCCTAGTTTTTTTGCAAATTCACTACTTCCAGCTACTCCTTGTGCAACAAATATTCCATCTGTCTTTAATGTAGACCCATCTTTAAATTTTATTTTTTCTACTTTATCTTCTCCTTCAATTTCTTCTATTTCTTTTGTATCTATTGTTACATTATCTGCCCTAAATTCTGGTGCTTTTTCTCCATTTGTAAGTATTGTTATATTATCTGCTATATTTATTAATTCATTTGTTTCAGCTATTGCATAATTTCCACTTCCAAGTACTGATACACTTCTATTTCTATAGAAAAATCCATCACATATTGCACAATAACTTACACCTTTTCCCTCAAATTTTTCAATACCCTTTATTTTTGGTTTATTTTTCTTGTTTCCTGTTGCAAGTATTAAGTTTTTTGTTTGGTATTCATTGTTAGTTGTAACTATCTTAAAATATTCCATATTGTTTTCTATTTTTACTACTTCTTCTTTTTTTACTTCTACTCCAATGTTTTTTGCTTGTTCTATTCCTGTTTCATATAGTTCTTTCCCCGAAATACCATTTTTAAATCCATAGTAGTTTTCAATTAAACTTGCTTTTTCTAGTCCTGATTCATCATTATATAAAATTAATGTTTCTAAATTTGCTCTTTTGGTATATAGGCTTGCAGAAATTCCTGCTGGTCCTGCACCTAATATTATTACATCATACATATTAACTCACTACCTTTCTTTCTAAATCTAGTAAGTATTGTTTCATGTCTAGTCCTAATGCATATCCTACTAATTTATTATTACTTCCAATTACTCTATGACATGGAATTATTATTGGAATTGGATTTTTATTATTTGCCATTCCTACTGCTCTTGATGCCTTACTATTACCTGTTTTTTTAGCTATTTCTTTATATGTTCTAGTTTCTCCATAGGGTATTTTTAATAATTCTTTCCATACCTTTTTCATGAATTCTGTTCCTTTAGGATTTAATGGAATTTCAAATTTAGTTCTTTTGCCTTCAAAATATTCTTTTAGTTGTTTTTCTACTTCTAAAAGTAATTTTGTGTCTTTTTCTATTATATTATTTTTCTTTTCATTTTTTTCTTCATTATATATATTTAATTCTACTATTTTCTCATTTTCTTCTATTATTTCTATTTTCCCTACGGGTGAATTCATAACCTTTTTATACATATTCTCACTTCCATTCTTAGAAAGTTATATATTTTCAATTGTTGCTTCTGTTTATCTTTTTCTATTTTCTAGATTATTATATCAAAAAAAATTTTTAATGTATACAATTTTTCAAATATTATCTTCTTTTAATTGAAAGTAATATCTAGTGTTATATACTTAAAATATAACAGAACTAAAAGTTAATACGTAAAAAGTGACATAGTATTTCAAATACTACATCACTTTTTTCGTTATTCATTTTCTTCTATGATTTGATATGTGAAATTAGCTTTTGGAATAATGACCATTGGGCGAAGTCCATGTTCCTCACTTATCGTAGCGAGTAGCATGCCATTTAAATTTCCGAACATACACATCATATGACCGCCATAATCATCCATCCCTCCATAAGCTGGAGAAGCAATCCACCAATTTGTTCCATTGTTATATATTCCATTACAAGCTGTAGAAATGGAGTCTACAGAAGGATCTGTAGCATATCCTGAACCACTCACTGTTACTTCCCTCTCTGTTTTTTGACTTTTATTATATGAATTTATAAATACTTCTAATGTTGGTCCTCCAATCGCATACCTTGTCTTTCCCTCATTATCTTTGTATTCATCCCATACACTTTGATCCATTAAATATGCTGTTATTATCGCACTTCCTTGATTAGAACCACCTTCTAATTTTTCAAACCATTTACTATTCAATGATTGTAAAAAAGTATCTGTTATATCTGTTGAGCCAGAATAGTTCATTAATATTTCTGTAAAATCCATGAAATTATAGGACTCTACTGTATTACTCCCATCCGTTTTTGAAGAAATTAAATATACATAATCTTCATCATCATAAAATATTCGCCATATTAACGAACTGTCTCCTTTTGACACGTAATTCACTCTATCGCCATAATTTGCTACACTTACTTCTGTTGTTCCTCCTCCAGTTGAATTATTGGTATACAATTCTTCAAATGGTATTTCATATCCACTTGGTGTTATTATTCTATCATTTTGTAATTCTTTATAATATGGATTTGTATTTTGAGCATTTGCAGTTTCTATTATAGATTTTACTGTTTCATCATTTAACTCTGTACTTTCTCCATTTCTTAATCTTTCTGTCATCCAATTTGCTATATCTAACTGTGCTTGTTCTTTTACTGATGCTATCTCTGTTTGCTCTTTTGCACTATTTGCCTGTGTTAATATTCCATTTTCTCCTGTTAGTGTTGCAATACTTACTGCTGCTAGTATTAAAAGAACAATTATGTATAGGAAATTACTGATGGTTAGCCAGTAAAAAAATTTCCTTTTTAGCACTATTCTTATTCTGGCTAACCAGCTG
>CALXXH010000119.1 GCA_944392635.1 uncultured Clostridia bacterium
AGGAATCTCAAAAATCAAGAAACAAAGTCAGTTTAGGATTTTAATGAAGAGAAATCCTACTAAAAATTTATGCTATCTCGTAGTTAAAATCAATTTGACTAATTCAAATATTTAATATAAAATTAGAGGGTAATGTTTTATAGTTAAAAATTAAAAAAATTAACATATAATTTAAAAGAAACATTTTCAAAAGAAAAGTATAGAAAGGATGATTTTATGAAGATACAATATAAAGAAAATATATTAGAAGTACAAGAAGGACAAAGTATACAAGAAATATTGAAAGAAGAAATAGAAAATAGTGAGTATACAGTTATAGGAGCTATTTTCAATAATGAATATGAAAACTTAAGTTATAAAATATTTGAAGATGGAAGATTAGAATTGATAGATGTTTCTTCAAAAGAAGGAAGCAAAATATATAGAAGAACAATGGTATATATTTTAGCTAAATCTTTTGAAAAGTTATATCCAAATAATAAAATTAATGTTAATTATCAATTAACAAATTCAATGTTTTGTGATGTTGAAAATATTGATGTAACAGAAGAAATGGTTCATAATCTAAGTGAAGAAATGAGAAGGATTGTAAGAGAAGATTATCCAATTACTCAAATTGTTATGAATAGACAAGAAGCAGAAGCATTCTATAAAAAATATGATACATCAAAAGGAAGGCTTCAAGTAGATTTGGAAGATAATCAAAAAATATATATGTATGAATGTGATGGCTATTATAACTATTGCTATGGAACAATTGCGAATAGAACAGGAGTTGCAAAAATATTTGAAATTGTGAAATATGGAAATGGATTATTAATGAGATATCCAAGCTCTGATAAACCTTTGCAATTACCAAAATTAGTAGATAGTAAAAAACTTGCTTGGGCATTAGATGAATATGAAGATATACATAGAATTTTAAATATGGATAGAGTATATAAAATAAATAATGCAATTGAAGAAGATAGGATAAAAGATGTAATAATGCTAGATGAGGCATTGCATGAAAAGAAAATAGCAAATATTGCAGATGAGATAGCTAAAAATCGTGAAGTAAAAATGATTTTAATTGCAGGTCCATCATCATCAGGAAAAACAACATTTGCACAAAGATTAGGATTGCAGCTAAGAATTAATAAATTAAGGCCAGTTACAATTTCAGTAGATAATTACTTTGTAGAAAGAAAAGATAATCCAAAAGATGAGAATGGGAATTATGATTTTGAATGTATAGAAGCTATTGATATGGAACTATTTAATGATCATTTAACAAAATTATTAAATGGTGAAGAAGTAGAAATGCCAGAATTTGATTTCTATGAAGGAACTAAAAAATATAAAGGGAAAAAATTAAAATTAGGTAAAGAAGATGTATTAGTAATAGAGGGAATACATTGTTTAAATGATAGATTAACAAGTAGTATTCCAAAAGAACAAAAGTATAAGATATATATTAGTGCATTAACGGTATTAAATATGGACAGATATAATAGAATATCAACAACAGATACAAGATTAGTTAGAAGGATAGTAAGAGATCATAAGTTTAGAGGATATACGGCAAAACACACAATAGGAACTTGGAATATGGTAAATGTTGGAGAAGAAAAAAATATATTCCCATTCCAAGAAGAAGCAAATAGTATATTTAATACATCATTAATTTATGAGCTAAATGTATTAAAAGGAATAGTAGTTCCATTATTAGAAGAAATAACAAAAGAAGAAAAAGAATATGCAGAAGCTAGAAGACTAATAGACATGTTAAAATACTTTAAAACTATACCAGAAGAATATGTACCAACAAATTCTTTATTAAAAGAATTCATAGGTGGAGGAAATTTTAAATACTAGAAGAGGGACTAAGGGACGGACCTAAAATCCCTAAAAACAGGGATTTTAAGGTCCGTCCCCCTAATCCCTGAAGGAGGAATAATATTGGAAACAAGGAATTTTACAGAAATAGATGAAGAATTTATATGTGATAATTGTGGAAAAAAAGTACCAAAGCTTGGCTATTCTTGTAGAAACCATTGTCCATATTGTTTACATTCAAAACATGTTGATAAAAATCCAGGAGATAGACAAGAAGAATGTCATGGAGATTTAGAGCCAATAGGTTTAGAAATAAATTCTAAAAAAGGTTATGTTATTATATTTAAATGTAAAAAATGTGGAGCAATTAGAAAAAACAAAGCAGCAAAAGATGATAATATGGATTTAATAATTGAATTGAGTAGTAGGAATGATGTTTTGTAGAAATTATAAAAATAGGTCACATTGTGGCCTATTTTGGTGTTATATTTCTCTATTTAGATTTCCACTTGTATATTCTTTTCCTTCCATGCGTTTTTTAGATTTTACAGTTTCTATAACTTTATTAATCTCATCAATATTTTCATCTAAAATATCAATACGAACAGAGTCTACATTAAAATCATTTGATGGAATTGAAGATATTTTACTATTAAATAATGTAGTAACTGTTTGAATGTTATCAGGCATTATTGGGAATTTTAAATTTAATCTATCTTTTAAATAGTATGTATGATTAGTTGTACATCTTGCCTTACATTCAGGATAACATTTGTCAGTTTCTCCAAGTAAGCAATAATTCATATTTACTAAAGGAATTCTTCCATAAACAATTAATTCTTTATTTAAATAACTGTAATCACATAAATCTTGAATTGTTTTTTTGTCCAATTCAGGAGATATTGTAAATGTACTAATTCCAAGTTTTTTTAGTTCTAATACAGTATGTGAATTAAATACATTAAAAGTATAATTTGTAACTAATTTAAAGTATTTATCTAAGTCATCAAACAGTCCATGTAAAAGTTTAATATTACAAATATTTGAAATTACAAATCCTTTAATATCATATTTTTCTACACTTGATTTTGCATTAGCATAAAATAGATTTTTGTAATTTCCTTTTACAATAGTAGGCATGTAAATATATATATCAGCTAATTTGCTTAATTTTTTTAATGAATTTTCATATTTCTTATTAGTAAAATATTTTAAAGGTATGTAAATGTTATCAATTGATGAAAGTTTTTCATAATTAAATTCAGTATTTAATTTGTTAAATAATACTGATATTTTAGGATTTTGAGATTTTGATAGTTCAGTGTTATTTTTTACATTGTTTCTCATGTTTTCTAAGACTGTATTATTTAATTCATATCTATTATTTTTCTTCATATTATCTACAGGTGTATAGTTTCTGTGACATTTTGCAATGATATAACTTTTTACTTGTTCTAATACATTTCTTCTTAATTCATTTAAAGTGCTTAATTTTGGTAAGAACATATTGTCATCTAGGATTATATCAATATTTTTAAATTCATAAGGAGTTGATGAAGTTTTGCTAATTTGCCCAATTATTACTTCTTTTGTTAGAGGTCTATTTTTTGCCTCTGCTGGTGTTTCATCTATTGTATATGATATTTTTAAATCTTTGTATAATTTGTTTGGATTAGATGTTGTTACCTCAATTGAAATAGGAGTATTTCTTTTTATTATAATTTTTGCATTCAATGGAATCTTTTTAAATTCCTTACTATAGCTTTCTTTTGCAAATTTTGAAAGTGATTTTGATGACATTTTATAAATATTATCTTTAACATTTATATTTCCTTTCATTCTACCAATTGTAACTACTTGGCCTTTTTTTGTTTCAGTAATATTTTTACCATTTTCCATTAGTTCAGAAATTGTATAAATAGAATCTTCATTTTCAAGAGAAATGGTGTCACCAACTTCTATTTTTTCTTTTAATTTAACAGTAATTAATCCTTTATTTTTATTATAACTTTGAACTTTTCCCAAAGGTAATCCCATATTATTAGGTTTTTCTTTGTAAACAAGATTTTTATTTGGTTCATTGTCTAAATGTCCAGAAGATGACATACCTCTATTGAATACTTGTAATAAATCTTTTTGGTCTTTACTGTCAATTACAAAATCTTTATTTGATAATGCTAAATCTATATATTTCCTATAAATCCTTGTTACTGTTGCAACATATTCAGGAGATTTCATTCTTCCTTCAATTTTTAAACATTTAACACCTGCATTTATGAAGAAAGGAATATATTCTAAACTACACAAATCTCTAGTACTTAATAAATATCCTTG
>CALXXH010000120.1 GCA_944392635.1 uncultured Clostridia bacterium
AATTCCCAAGATGTCATTCCTTGTGGTACTTGTAACCATATGTATGGTGAATTTACTCCTCCATATGTTGTAAATCCTGCTTCTTCTAGTCCTTCTTTTATTATTTTTGCATTTTCTAAATAGCTTTGTATATTTTCTCTTATTTGTTTTTTTCCTTCTTGAGAATATGTAGCTTCTGCTGCTCTTTGTACTATATATGATACTCCATTAAATTTTGTACAAGTTCTTCTATTCCATAATTTATTTAATTCTACTTCTTCTCCATTTTCTGTATATCCTTTTACTGTATGTGGTATTACTACATATGCACATCTAACCCCTGTAAATCCTGCTGTTTTTGAGTAACTCTTAAATTCTATTGCAACATCTTTTGCCCCTTCTACTTCATAAATACTATGTGGTATATTTTCTTCTGTTATGAATGCTTCATATGCTGCATCATATAGGATTATGCTGTTATTTTGTTTTGCATAGTCTACCCAAACTTTTAAATCTTCTTTTGTTAGCACTGTTCCTGTTGGATTATTTGGAAAACATAGATATATCATATCTACTTTTTCTTTTGGTAATTCTGGTTTAAAGTTATTTTCTGCTGTTACTGGTAAATATACTATATTTTCATATATACCTTTTTCTTCATTATATTTTCCACTTCTTCCTGACATTACATTTGTATCTAAATATACTGGATATACTGGGTCTGTGATTGCAACTTTGTTGTCTTTGGCAAATATATCTACTATATTTCCACAGTCACATTTTGCTCCATCTGAAACAAATATTTCATCTGGTTTTATATCTACTCCTCTTGCTTTATAGTCATTTTCAACTATTGCATTTCTTAAAAAGTCATATCCTTGTTCTGGTCCATATCCTTTAAAACCTTCTTTTGTTCCTATTTCATCTACTGCTTTATGCATTGCTTCTACACATGCTGGAACTATTGGTTTTGTTACATCTCCTATTCCTAATTTTATTATTTTTTTATCTGGATTTTCTTGTGTATATTTTGCTACTTTTTTTGCTATAGTTGAAAACAAGTAGCTTTGTTGCATGTTTAAAAAGTTTTCATTAATTTTACTCATTTTTATTTCTCCTTTCACTTTTTACTTATAATTTGATTTTTAGCAGTTTTTCTGTTATAATATTTATGTAACCTGTTGTACAGATTCATATTGGAGGTATTGTATGAACAAATTAGATCTTATTGAAAGCCAAGTGCTTTCAGCAAACTTTTTAACTGTATGTTCAATAATTGAGTCATTGGAGTCAGGAGATTCTTCATATCTTTGGTCATATAACGAACTTGATTTAAAAACTCGAGTTGGTCTTGACCGGCTGAGCACTGATGACTATTTAGACGATTTGACATTTTCTCTTTTACGCAGTTTATCACCTGATGAAACTGTAGAGTTGTTGAACCGTTTAAAACCTCACCGAATAGCTTCTCCTGAAGCTATTCTTTTTTTGTTATTCTATCATATTATTATTTTTTTTACAAGATGATTTTTTTCACTTTTGTTCTGTACTTTTTGAAAAAAAAGTTTTATAATATACAAAAATGCTATGAGATATTGAAGAATGAAAATAATTGTAATTTGAAATTAAATTCTTTTAAATAGCTTTGTATCTCAGGAAGGAATGTGAATAGAAATGAAATTACAAGATGTTTTTAAAAATATTGAAATTATTGAATCAAAAGGAAGCATGGATATTGATGTTGATAATGTTTCTTCTGATTCACGTTTAATAAAGCCTAATGGATTGTTTTTTGCAATTAATGGGTATAAATTAGATGGAACTACTTTTATAAAAAGCGCTATTGAAAATGGAGCAGTAGCTGCAGTTGTTGGATCTAATGTTGATTTAGATTCTTTGGATTATCCTAATATTACTTTGATTAAAGTTGATTCTATTAGAAGGATTTTAGGTTTATGTAGTTGTAATTTATATGATAACCCTTCTAAAAAGTTAAAGTTAATTGGGGTTACTGGAACTAAAGGTAAGACTACTTCTACTTTTATGATTAAGTCTATTTTGCAAAAGCAAGGATATAAAGTGGGGTTAATTGGAAGTATTGCAATTTATATTAATGATGAGCAATTGGAAATTACTGATAGGACAACTCCTGAAAGTTATAAGATACAACAAACTTTAGATTTGTTTGTAAAAGAAAATGTTGATATTGCAATTCTTGAGGTTTCTTCTCAATCAATGAAACTTGATAGGGTTGTTGGATGCGATTTTGATATTTGTTTATTTACTAATTTTAGTGAGGATCATATT
Organism: uncultured Clostridia bacterium; assembly: GCA_944392635.1. Classification (GTDB taxonomy): domain Bacteria; phylum Bacillota; class Clostridia; order TANB77; family CAG-508; genus CAG-269. Next base: position 2,287 of record CALXXH010000120.1, read on the forward strand.
AGTCCTAATGAACATCCTACAATGGAAGATTATTTCCAAGCTAAACTTTCAATTTTGAAATTAGCTCCAACTTGTGTTGTTAATGTAGATAATGAATATACTAAAAAGGTTCCTGAATTGTTACCTGATAAAAATATTATTACTTTTGGAATAGAAAATGAAGCTGATGTTATGGCAAAGGATTTTTCTTTTACAAATGCTTCTGTTTCTTTCACATTGGTAACTAAGGAATATGCTGATAAAGTTACTGTATCTATTCCTGGAAAATATATGGCATATAATGCTCTTGGAGCAATAGCAGTTGCAAGAAGCTTTGGTGCTACAATTGATAGTATTAAAAATGGATTAAATCCTTTTAGTGTTTTTGGTAGAAGTGAGCTTGTACCAAATAAATTAGGTTATACTATTATGATTGATTATGCTCATACTCCTTCAAGTTTAGAGTCTATTTTAAAAACTGTTAAACCTTATACAAAAGGTAGAGTAATTTGTACTTGGGGTGTAGGTGGAGATAGAGATAGTAAAAAACGTCCTATTATGGGAGAAATTTCAGGTAAGTTAGCTGATTTTACAGTTCTTACATCTGATCAAGTAAGAACTGAAGACCCTAGAAAGATATTAGCTGATATTGAAGTTGGGTTGAAAAAATCTGGTGGTGAATATACTGTTATTTTAAATAGGACTGAGGCTATTAGATATGCTATTCATATGATGAATAAAGATGATATTTTAGTTATTCCAGGTCTTGGAAATGATTTATATATTGAGTATATGGGTGTTAAATATCCATATAATGAACGTACAGTTATTGCAGAAATTATTGATGATATGATTGAAGAAAAGAAAGAAAATAAAGACAATAAATAAAATATAGACAAATTATCCTATTATATTTTTTAGTTTCCCAACACTTTACATACTGTAAATAAATCAACTCCTATGGGACTATCATTGATTTTATTAACAGTATGTATCGTGTCGGTCCCCACGAATCAACTAAAAAAGATAATAGGATAATTTTGAAAATATATTTTCTTAAGAAAATAGCTGTTAATTACTGGTCACTTTTATTTTTCCTTTGAAAACTTCTGTTGCAATTCCTGTCATGTATATTTCATTTGTTTTTTCTTTCCAATTAATTTCTAATTCTCCTCCTTTTAATAGGACTTTTACTTTTCTCTTATTTAAATTATTTATATATCCTGCAACAACTGTTGCACAAGCACCTGTACCACATGCATATGTTTCTTTTGCTCCTCTTTCCCATACTTTCATTTTTACTAAGTTTTTGTCTAAGATTTCTACAAATTCAACATTTGTCCTATTTGGAAAATATTTGTTATTTTCTATTGCAGGTCCATATTTTTCTAAATCTACTTTTTCTACATTATCTACAAATATTACTGCATGAGGATTTCCCATTGATATATTTGTTATTTCAAATTCTTTATCTAGAATTTTTAATCTTATTTTTTCTTCTATTTTGGGTATTCCCATATTTACTTCAATTTTTTCTATTTTGTTTTTATCATTTTTTATTAGTTTTATTTCTTTTATTCCTGCTAGTGTTTCTATTTTTAAATTTTCTTTTTTGGTTAAACCATTTTCATATATGTATTTTACAAAACATCTAATTCCATTACCACACATTTCAGCTTCTGTTCCATCACTATTAAATATTCTCATTTTAAAATCTGCAATTTCACTTTTTTCTATTAAAATTATTCCATCTCCACCTATTCCAAAATGTCTATTACTTAG
>CALXXH010000121.1 GCA_944392635.1 uncultured Clostridia bacterium
TCAGGAGGAACAAGAAAAATACAGGAAACAGACACACAAAAAGACATAATATATCAAGAAGATAATGGAGAAAAAACTCCAATAACTCAAAAAATAGTCCAGCCAAAAATAGAAGGAGCAATAATAACTGCAAAAGGAGCAAATCAAGCAAATGTAAAAGCAAATATAATACAAGCAGTAGAAGCTGTTACAGGACTTGCAACACATAAAATTCAAGTATTTGAAATGCAGTAGGGATTCCATTCACATTCGAAACTCATAAATTTTATATTATTTTAATAGCAAAAGAATATTTGAATACAGGGATTTTAGGACCGTCCCTTAATCCCTAAAAAGGAGGAAGTTATGAGATTGTTAAAGAAAAATCAAGTTATTATTTATGTTATTGTTTTAATGCTTATGGCAGTGGCTTATTTGAATTATACTACTCAAACTGGTGAACAGGCAGTTGAAGCAAGTATGCAAATGGAGGCAAGAGATGATACAAATACTTCTAATATAGGAGATGCAACTTTAGTGAGTAGTAATGATATTTCAGCAGATAACAATACGGAAAATACTGCAAATAGTGTAACAGAAAATACACAAAATACAGCAACTACAAATAGTGAAACTAATACAACAACTAATGAAATAAGTCAAAATACAACACAAACAAATGCAGGTACAGTATCAACAGATGATTATTTTACTAAATCAAAATTAGAAAGAGATACAATATATTCACAGATGTTAGAAAGTTATGAAAATGTTCTAAATAGTTCAAATAGTTTAGAAACACAAAAACAGTCTGCAACTGATGAAATTAAGAAAATAAATGATACGAAAAATAGTATAATGATATGTGAAAATTTGATTCAAACAAAAGGTTTTGAAAATAGTATAATATTTGTAAATGGGGATAGTATTAGTGTGATTTTAAAAAGTGATGAAATGACTCAAGAAGAAGTTGCACAAGTACAAAATATTATTTCAAGAGAAATGAATGCTGAAATTGAAAATATACATATTTCAACAAAAGAATAACTTGAAAGTAAAAAAATTAAATGTCTGCCTATAAGTAGAAAACAAAAAATATCGTGTAATTATTTATTATGCGATATTTTGAGTTATTTTACGAATATATTCTCCAATTTCTTCATTTGTTAATTCAAGTTCATTAATTAATCTATTTAAAACATCTTTTCTAGGTAATGCTTGTTCTTTATCTATTCTTACATATTGCCTTAAACTAATATTAAGGATGTTGGCCATTTGCTCTTGAGTATAGTTTTTTGCTTTTCTTTTTTCTTTAATCATAACTATCACCTCATAGTAAATATATAAAAATTATTGCATATTTTTGTCGAAAAATGTATTGACACTTAATGACATGACAAAAGTGGTATATAAAGGGCTTTTTAAAAATAAAATTAAGGAGTTTAATAAAATCTTCCATAAACTGTTGTAATTTTCATTTTTATTGATATAATAATAAAAGTGAAAATTACAAGGAGGGAAAAAGTATGTTAAAAAAAGTAGGAATACTTGCAAATGGAGGAGATGTTTCAGGATTTAATGCTGTAATAAGAGCAATTGTAAAAACAGCAGAAAATCATGGAGTAGAATGTTATGGAATAATAGATGGATATAATGGACTATTGAAAAAAGATTTTGAACTATTATCAACAGCAGCAGATGGAGAAGCACTAGGAATATTACCAAAAGGTGGTTCAATAATAGGTTCTTCAACAAACTCAAACCTATTCAACTACAAAGTTGTAAATGAAGATGGAAGTGTAGAATACAAAGATTTATCAGACCAAGCAATACAAAATATAAAAGACTTTGGATTTGACTGTATATTTACACTAGGAGGAGATGGAACACAAAAATCTGCAAGAGATTTTTCAACAAAAGGTGTAAATGTAATAGGAGTACCAAAAACAATAGATAATGATGTTGCATGTACAGAAATTACATTTGGATATAATACAGCTGTATCAGTTGCAATGGAGGCGTTAGATAGACTTCATACAACAGGTGCTACACATCATAGAATAATGGTACTTGAAGTTATGGGAAGATATGCAGGATGGATTGCATTAGAAGCTGCAATTGCAGGAGGAGCAGATGTTGCACTAATTCCTGAAATTCCATATGATATAAATAGTGTAGTTAGTAAAATAGAAAATAGAAGAAAAAGAGGTAAAAACTTTAGTGTAGTAGTTGTTGCAGAAGGTGCAAAACCAAAAGGTGGAGATATCACTATAATGGGAACAAGAGATAATGGAGAAGGCGTTGATAATACTAAACTTGGAGGAATTGGACAAGTAATTGCAAAACAATTACAAGAATTAACAGGTTTAGAGGCAAGAAATACAACTCTAGGATATATGCAAAGAGGAGGAACACCAACAGCATTTGATAGAGTATTATCAACTAAATATGGAACAAAAGCTATGGAACTAGCACTTGAAGGAAAGTTTGGAACACTTGCAGTAATTAAAAATGGAAAACTAGATAGTGTATCACTTGAAGAAGTAGTAGGAAAAAACACAAAAATTGGAGCAGTATCAGGTAATACAGAAGAGAGTAATTTAAGAAAAGTTGAAATGGATGATGATTTAATGAAAACTGCAAGAAATATAGGAATTAATTTTGGTGATTAATAAATTGATAAAAAATACTTGAAAAAAAAGGAATACATTGATATAATTTATGCATATATAGGAATAGAGGGGGAATTTAAATGGAAGAAAACACAGAGAAAAAAGGAACAACTGAAGAATTAAAAACAGAAGCATCAAGCACAGTAAATCAAGTAAAAGAAACAATAAAAAAGGTAGACATCAAAAAAGATAGCATAGAAACAAAAGGATTTATTAAAGAAATGTTTAAAGATCCTTTAGGAAAAATCCAAGAAATAGTGACAAAAGACACAGGAAAAGTTTTAACATATAGCATCATCATCTTAGTAATATGGTGTGCAGCAAGACTAATTAATGCAATTGCTTCTATAATAAAATATGGTAGCTTAACAAGTATATTTAGTAATATATGGTCAATTGTATTAGCAATAATTACACCAATAGTTGGAATATTAGCTATGTCAATAATCATATATGCTATGAATAAGGAAAACAAAAAATCATTATTAACAATAATGACAGCTATAACAGTTGCAAGTATACCATCAGCAATAGCTTCAGTTATAGGGTTATTAACAATAATTAGTACAGGTATATCAGTTATAACATTTGCTATTTCAGGTTTCTGTTCAGTTATTGAAATTATATTAATGTATTTTGCAATAAAAGCAATATTTGGAACAGAAAAAAATTCGGAATTTATAAAAACATTTGTAAAAGTATATGGAATATACTATATAATTTCTATAATAGTAGGATTATTAGGAATAAATATTTAAAAAATTAGGAGATGTGCAAAAACATCTCTTTTTTCTTGCAAATATTACAAAGTTACAAAAATATTACATTTTTATGACTTTTTTAAAATTTATTGTAAAGTAAAAACATTATTGATATAATAAAATTATCAAAAAAAGATACGAAGGAGGAACGTAAAATGTTAAAATCAAATGTTGCATGGAGTACAAATGAAGATAGCTATACACAAGGAAAAGAAACTGCAAAAAAAGCAGTAGTAGACTTAGTTCAAACAAAAGTAGCATTTTTATACACATCAGTAGACAGTGATGTGGAAAAAGTTTTAGAAGGTGCTAAAGCAGAATTAGGTACAGCACCAATCGTAGGATGCACATCTAGTGCAGGAATTATAACACCAGATGGATTTATTTCAGGAGAAAAAGGTTTCACAGGAATTTTAGCTCTAGGAGATCCAGAATTAGTTGTTGGAGTCGCAGGATCAAGCAAACAAAAATCAGCAAGAGAAACAGGTAGAAAAGTAGCTATTGAAGCAATGAAAAATGCAGGTAAAGATACTGCACCAACTTACTTCTATATGGTTGCATCACCAGGAGAAGAAGAAGACTATGTAAAAGGAATTGAAGATGTAATTGGTAGAGTTCCAATCTTTGGTGGAAG
>CALXXH010000122.1 GCA_944392635.1 uncultured Clostridia bacterium
TTTCTGGAACCAATATAAAGGAGCAATAATTGGTATTATAATTGCAATACTAATTTTAATAACAAGATTACATGATTTAATATTAGCAATTGTAGTATTAATATTAGGAGCTTTTATTGGAAATTATGTACAACAAAATAAAGAAGAAGTAAAAACAAAATTAAAAACATTTATAGATAAAATGTAATAAGAAGGGGAATAGAATGAATAGAACAGCAATACGAGAACAAGCATTTAAATTAATATATAGTTTAGAAATTCAAAAACAAGATAATTTACAAGAAGCAATTGATTTGTTTTTAGAAAACAATGAAATAAATGATAAATCAGCAAAAGAATATATTAATGATGCTATTTTAGGAATAGAAAAAAACAAAGAAAAAATCGTTGAACAAATAGAAAAAAATTTGAAAAAAGACTGGAAAATAGAAAGAATTTCTAAAATAGACTTATCAATATTAGAACTTGCTATTTATGAAATACAATACAAAGAATTGCCTTTTAAAGTTGTAATTAATGAAGCAGTAGAACTTGCTAAAAAATATGGTGAAGATTCATCAAAAAACTTTGTTAATGGAATATTAGCAAGTATAGTAAATTAAGGCAAGTTATTAAATGTGGATATATATATATATTTTTTGTAATCCTCATTATACCTTAAAATATATAGATGTATCCATATTTAAGTTATATAAAAATAAAAACAAGGAGATAAAAAAGTGAAATATGCAAATATGGCAATCACAGTAACAGATTTAAATAAATATATAAAAGATAAGATTGCAAATGATGAATATTTAAATCATATACTAATAAAAGGAGAAATCTCAAATTTTAAGCATCATTATACAGGACATATGTATTTTACATTAAAAGATGAAAATTCACTAGTAAAATGTATAATGTTCAAATCTTATGCTCAAAAATTAAACTTTACTCCAAAAGATGGAATGAAAGTATATATATTAGGTAGTGTATCTGTATTTGAAAGAGATGGGGTATATCAAATATATGCTCAAGTAATGGAAGAAGACGGTTTAGGAGATTTATATACTAAATATCAAGAATTAAAAAATAAATTAGAAAAAGAAGGTCTATTTGATAGTTCTCATAAAAAACAAATTCCTATGATGCCTAAAATAATAGGGGTTTTAACATCTCAAACAGGTTCAGTTATTAGAGATATTATAAATGTTTCAACAAGAAGAAATCCAAATGTATATATACGTTTACTTCCTGTACCAGTCCAAGGAGAAGGGGCAGCAGAAAAAATAGCAGATGGAATTAGATATATGAATGAAAACAACTTAGCAGATGTACTAATTTTAGCAAGAGGTGGAGGTTCACTAGAAGACTTATGGCCTTTTAATGAAGAAATAGTAGCCAGAACAATATATGAATCAAAAATACCAATAATATCTGCTGTAGGACATGAAACAGATTTTTCAATAGCAGACTTTGTAGCAGATTTAAGAGCACCTACACCATCAGCAGCAGCAGAACTTGCAGTACCAGACATATATGAAGTTAAACAAAAAATATTAGGATATCAAAATAGACTAAGAATATCTTTAGTAAAAAAAGTTGAATTAATGAAAATGAGATATGAAAAATGCATGGCAAGTAGTGTGTTTAAAGAACCAACAAGAAAGATACAAGAACAATATTTAATAGTAGATCAATATATTAAGAAATTAGAGAATTTAATAAAAACAAGATATGAAAAAGATAAAACAAAATATATAGAAATAGTTGCAAAATTAGATGCATATAGTCCACTAAAAACTTTAGCAAGAGGATATTCGATAACAGAAAAAGATGGAAAAATAGTAAAAACAGTAAATGATTTAAAAGAAGGAGATAATATATTAATACATCTAGTAGATGGTAATAAAAATGCAACTATCAGCGATTAAAAAATATTATATGGCATATGCCATTAGAAAGGAATAGAAGATGGAAGAAAATAAAAATTTTGAAGAACAAATGGAAGAATTAGAAAAAATAGTAACAGTGTTAGAAAAAGGAGATTTAAGCTTAGATGAATCTGTTGTGAAATTTGAAGAAGGAATAAAACTTTCAAAAGAATGTAATAAAATTTTAGAAGAAGCAGAAAAAAAGATTACAATATTAGTAAATCAAGATGGAGAGATGAAAGAAGAAAATTTTGATGCAGAAGGTTGAAAAATAATTATAGAGTTTAATTCTTTTCCAACTGGATTTATAATTTAAGAAAGGGGATGCAGGAGAGAGATATGAATAGTTTTACGGCATTTATACAAAATAAGTACATATATATACCATTTTTATTATGGTTTGGTATACAATTATTTAAATTAATTTATGATTTAGTAACAACAAAAAAATTCAATTTTAAAAGAATAATGGGAGCTGGAGGAATGCCAAGTTCACATTCAGCAGTAGTTGTAGGTTTAGCGACATTGATTGGAAAATATGAAGGTGTAAATAGTGCTATTTTTGGCCTAGCATTTATTGTAGCATTTGTTGTTATGTATGATGCATGTGGAGTAAGGAGGGCAGCTGGAAAACAAGCAGCTTTATTAAACAAGTTAGTCGAAACGCCTGGCTTAACTGGAGTTCAAGTTTCTGAAAAGTTAGTTGAAGTTTTAGGACATACACCAGTTCAGGTATTTGTTGGAGCATTAATTGGAGTTATTGTTGGATTAATTGCTTAGTATAGTAAAAGAGGTATAAAAAATGTTTGATAATTATGAAATAAAAGAAGAAATATTAAGAATAAAATTACAGAATCCAGATATAGAAGTAGAACGAATTGCTAAAAAATTAACTATAACTATGGAAGAAACAAATTACTATTTAAGAGAGTTAAGAAAAGAAGGAAAAATACAAAATAAACTAACAAAAAGAAAAAAAGAAAACATGGAAAAGACTAGAGAATTATATAATTCTGGTAAGAGTATTGAAGATATTGTTGATTATTTGGATGTAACAAGACAAACAGTATGTAATTATTTAAATGAATTAGAAAAAGACGGAAAAATAGTAAAGAAAAAAGAAGATGGTAGAGGTTTAAAAGGAAGTATCAGGAAAGAAGAAAATAAAAGAAAAACTAAAAGAATGTATAATGATGGTAATGGATTAACAGTTAAGCAAATTGCAGAAAAATTAGAATTAACAACCCAAACAATATATACATATTTAAGTGAATTAGGATATTCATTTAATACAGAAGATGGTAAAGATGCATTAGAAGGAGAAGGAAAAACAACTAAGAGAGCCAGAAAAAAAGGTAGTGAACAAAATAAAGAAATAGAAGAAGAAATAAAAGAAGTATTAAAAAGAACAAAGTATAATAAAAAGGCAAGTAAAAAATTCACGGAATATATGTTAAAATGTAAAAAAAGATTGCAAGAAGATAATTTAGATTCAGGAGAAATAGAAAAAATAGAAAAAGTAGCAGAAAGAACAAATAAGTATGCACATATATTATTTTGTATAAAGGTAAATATGCATTTTGGTAAAACACAAAGAGCAAAGTTTTGGGTAAATAGTAATTTAAATAATGAAATGTTAACAGAAGAACAAAGAAAAAGCCTTAAAAATGTGAGAGATAAAATTGATTTAATAGTTAAAACAAGAGATGCTAGAAGAGCTTTAAAAGATGGAAAAAGTGTAAGAGAAGCTGCCGAATATTCTGGATTGAAAGAAACAGAAGTTGCTGAATTAAAGAATAAGTTAGAAAAAGATAAAGAACCTGGAGATTCAACTGATGAAGGAAGATAGAACTAAAGTTAATGTAAATTAAGTTGTAGGAGAGTGATATTATGACTGATATTGAAATAGCAAGAAATACAAAGTTAGATAAAATAGTAGATGTAGCTAAAAAATTAGGAATAGAAGAAGATGATGTAGAACAATATGGAAAGTTTAAAGCTAAGATTTCAAATGAAGTATATGAAAAAAGGAAAGAAAGAGAAAATGGAAAACTAATATTAGTTACAGCAATTAGTCCTACACCTTTAGGAGAAGGAAAAACAACAATGTCAATTGCAATTGCAGATGG
>CALXXH010000123.1 GCA_944392635.1 uncultured Clostridia bacterium
AGTGTATGTATAAATACAATAATAACAAGTATAGTTTATCATGCAAAACCAAGTGAAGTTAAATTTGTAATGGTAGATCCAAAAGTAGTTGAATTATCAGTATATAACGGAATACCACATCTATTAATACCAGTAGTAACAGACCCAAGAAAAGCAGCAGGAGCACTTGCTTGGGCAGTTCAAGAAATGGATAATAGATATAACTTATTTGCACAAAAAGGAGTAAGAGATTTAAAAGGATATAATAAAGCAATAGAAAAAGAAGAAGGAACAGGAAAATTACCACAAATTGTGATAATTATAGATGAGTTAGCAGACTTAATGATGGTAGCAAAAAATGATGTAGAAGATGCAATATGTCGTTTAGCACAAAAAGCAAGAGCAGCAGGAATGCACTTAGTAATTGCAACACAAAGACCATCAGTAGATGTAATCACAGGATTAATTAAAGCAAATATACCATCAAGAATAGCGTTTGCAGTATCATCACAAGTAGATTCTAGAACAATACTAGATAGTGTAGGAGCAGAAAAATTACTAGGAAAAGGTGACATGCTATATTTCCCAACAGGAGCACCAAAACCATCAAGGGTACAAGGGGCATTTGTATCAGATGATGAAGTTGAAAAAATAGTAGATTTTATAAAATCAAATGGAACAGCAACATATAGTGAAGATATATTAGAAAGTATAGAAAATAATAACAAAACAGAAAAAGAACTAACACAAGAACAAGCACAAGATGATGAAACAGACCCATTTTTAATGGATGCAATACAAACAGTAGTAGAAACAGGACAAGCATCAACATCATTTATACAAAGAAGATTTAAAGTAGGATATGCAAGAGCAGGAAGAATAATAGACCAAATGGAAGAAAGAGGAGTAATATCAGGATACCAAGGAAGCAAACCAAGAGAAGTTTTAATGACATTAGACAAACTAAATGAACTAAAAATGGGACAGGGATTAGGGGACGTTCCTTAAATCCCTCCAACTGGGACTAAGGGACAGTCTTTATGAAAAGAGTAATCCTTATTAAAGCAGGGATTAAAAGAACGTCCCTCAATCCCTGAACGAAAGGAGAAGTAAATTGCAAAAGAAGAATGATAATTTGTTAGATAAATTTGTTAAGAAAAACTATAACAATGAATTAGAAAAAGTATTGGAAAAAAAGTATTTTGCTGAAAACACAAAAAGTCTTCTTCTAAGTATAATGTATAAAATTGAAACAGCGTACAAAGACTATGAAAAAGTAAAACAAACAGTAGAACCAAAAGAAATATTTATACAAAAAATAATAGACATTATACAAAATGAATGTGAAGATATAAAAGTTGTAAAACTAAATTCAGAAGAAAGCAAAATGCTTGGAACTCATACTTTTTTAGTTGAAAAAGATAAGAAAAGAATAATTTGCTATCCAATAGAAAGAAAATTAATGTATTGCCTAGCAAAAATAGATAAACATGATAATATAATAAAAGACAAATATTACCTAATAAATGAAACATTGTCAGAACTAATAAATGTAGGAAATAATATAAGTATGGTTGAGCCAATGAGGGATTTTAATGGATATTCATGGACAACAATTCCAAGAGAAATAGAAAGTATCCCTCATAATCTAATATATCAAAATTTAAGAATGTTAATAGGATATAAATTTTTAAATGAATGGATTGAAAACAAGGAATATATACTAGATTATATGGAAGAATTTCAAGATGAATTTGAAAAGATATATGGAAAAGAAAATATGGAAGAATATATAAAATTACTAGAAGAAATATCAATACTTTTAGCAATTAGATTTAATCCAAAAATGAAAGAGAAGATAAAGAAAGAAAAAATAGAAATTGATAAAAAATTAGAAGAAATACAAGATAATCAAAAATTTATACAAGAACAAACAAAGAAAAAAAGAAATATAGCTGAAGAAATAAAACAAATTGATGAAACTTTAAATAATAAAGAATTATTACAAAAAGAGTATGAAAGTAGAAATGAACTTTTACCATTGGACAAGAAGATATTTAGTAGTAGAATATTATCACAAATAATGGCAAAAGAAAGAGAAGAAAAAATAGAAAAAATAGAAGAAATAAACAAATTACTTAAACCACAAGAATTTGTGAAATACAAGAAAGATTTAGAAGATAAAGCAAAATATTTAAAATATATAGAAACAGAAGATATTGAAAATGAAATTGAAAAATATTTAGTAAAACTCCAAAAAGAGTTTATAAAATGTTATAAAATAGAAATAGAAAAAACAGGAACAAAGCAAGAAATAATAAAATTAATATATGAACTTAGATATTATAACTTATTACCATATACTGAAAATAAAAATATATGTCAAATAAAAGAAATACAAAAGGAATTAGAAGAACTAAAACATCAATTATTAAAAAAAGCATATGAAATGAAAGTAACAGAGCAATTTGCAAAAAAAGATGAAATACATTATGAATTAATGAAAAACATATTTGATATAAGAGTAATAAGTTTAGAAGATTTATATATAAAAGTTATAAAAGAAAAAGAAAAATATTATATCCAACTATTTGATGAAAACATATTTGAAGAGAAAATAGAAATACAAGATAGTGAAAACATAACTAAAAAAGACTTAGAAATAAGACTAAACAAAAAAGTCAAGATTTTTAGATAAGTGAAAGGAATGAAGTAGATGAAGATTACTTTTTTAGGAGCTACTAGAACAGTTACAGGTTCAAATTTTTTGGTAGAAGCATGTGGTAAGAAATTTTTAGTAGATTGTGGAATGTGGCAAGGAAAAGCAGAAATAGAAGATGAAAATGCAGAGGATTTTGAGTTTAATCCACAAGAAATAGATTTTATGCTATTAACACATGCACATATTGACCACTCAGGAAGAATTCCAAAGCTATATAATGAGGGATTTAGAAATAAAATATATGCTCATAAAGCAACATGTGATTTATGTGCATTAATGCTTCCAGATAGTGGACATATACAAGAAATGGAAAGTGGGTGGAAAAACAAAAAAAGATTAAGAAAAGGTGAAAAAGAAATACCACCAATATATACAGCAGAAGATGCAGCAAGAGCACTAGAAATATTTGAACCAGTACAATATGACCAAATTATAGAAATAACACCAGATATTCATGTTAGATTTAATGATGCAGGACATATGTTAGGTTCAAGTATTATCGAACTATGGACAAATGAAGATGGAAAAGAAACAAAAACAGTATTTACAGGTGACTTGGGAAACAATGATATCCCACTATTATCTGAGCCAACAATGATAGAAAGCACAGACTATTTAGTTATGGAATCAACCTATGGAAGCAGATTGCATATGAGAAATGATGAAAAAGCTGAGATGTTTCTAAATATAGTTTCAGAAACATTAGATAATGGAGGAACAGTAGTAATACCATCATTTGCAGTTGGAAGAACTCAAGAGATTTTATATGAAATAAACAAATTAAAAGATGAACATAATGATGAAGAATTTAGAAGAAAATACAAAACATTAATGAAAGCAAATGTATTTGTAGATAGTCCACTTGCAATTTCAGCAACAGAAGTTTTTAGAGAAAACATGAACCTATTTGATGAAGAAACACAAAAAGAAATTGAAAAAGGAGATAATCCATTAGAATTTCCAGGATTACAATTTACACAAACAGCAGATGAATCAAAAGCATTAAATGCAGATACAAGACCAAGTATAATAATATCTGCAAGTGGAATGTGCGAAGTAGGAAGAATAAAGCATCATTTAAAACATAATTTGTGGAACCCAAAATCAACAATCCTATTTGTTGGATATCAAGCTCCAGGAACATTAGGATATAACATAGTAAATGGAGCAAAAACGGTAAAAATATTTGGAGAAGAAATAGCAGTAAATGCAAGAATAGAATATATTGAAGGGTATTCAGGACATGCAGACCAAGAAGGTTTAATGGACTTTATATATTCATTCATAAAAAAACCAGAACACATCTTTTTAGTACATGGAG